>JAFDCW010000158.1 GCA_019312705.1 Deltaproteobacteria bacterium | reverse complement strand
TGCTCGATCTCGTTCTGCTACGTCGGGGGCGCGGCCGGGGGCGGCGGCGGCTCCGGAGGCTGCGGCGGCGACGCGGGCCGCGGCGGCCGGGGCGGAGGGGCTTCGGTGGCTCTCTTCGCCTGGAACTCGGCCATCGCCCTCGAGAGCACGACCGTGACCCCGGGGTCCGGCGGCGACGGTGGGGACGGATCCGATGGCCGCCCCGGAGGCGCCGGAGGCATGGGCCTCTGCGGAGGGTCGCGCCTCGTCCCGCCGGGCTGCTCATCGGGCTATGGGGGCAGCGGCGGTGACGGCGGGGACGGCGGGGACGGCGGCGCGGGCGCCGGCGGCGGCGGCGGCCCGTCCTTCGGCGTCGTCCTCGGGGGCACCAGCACGGTCACCCCCGACGGGGCGAGCACGATCAACGGCGGCACCGGCGGCGCCGGCGGCACCGGTGGAGCCGGCGCCCCGGCGGGTACCATGGGCACCTCGGCGACGACCTACACGCCCTGATCGGACGAGGGCATCGACGCTCCGAGGTCTGACGGCGGCAGCGACGCGCGGTGGTGTGGGCGATAGGCGATGAGCGTCAGGTCGTCGGGGGCGCCGGCCCCTTGGCCCATGGCCCCCCGAGCCGCGGCGATGGCGCTGGCCATGGCATCGGGCAGCGGGCAGCGGCAGAGGAAGTCGACGATTTCGCGGTCCGAGAGGTTGGCGAAGAGACCGTCGGACCCGAGCACGATGGTGCCGCGTCTTCCGAGGCGCAGGTTCGGGCTGACCTCTACCTGCATCGCCGGGTCACCGACGACCTTCGCGCCGTCGGTCGGCACCGCCGTGATGAAGCGGCTGCGGTCGCCCTGACCACAGACGAGCACCCGGGAGTGGCCGACGTGATAGGTGCGAACCTGGTCGCCGGTGATCTCGCAAACGGCGAGGGTCGTCGCCGCGCCGGCCCCGAGGCCGAGCACGCGCTCGTTCGCGGTCTCGAAGCCGGCGAGCACGCCTTCCCGGGCCGACAGGCCGCCGGCGAGGCCTCCGATGACCCCGCGCACGATCTCCCCGAGGGCGACCCTCGCGGCTTCCGCGCCGAGGTCGGGGTCTCCGGACCCGGACCCGTCCGCGACGACGAGCACGTCCGACCCCTCTCCGTGGCCGATCACGAGGGCGGCGTCCTGATTGTCCCGGGGCGAGCCCTCGAGGCGGTGAGTGAAGACGCCGGCGTGACCGTGCAGCAGCGGAAACACCTGGGCCGCGGCGAGGTCGACGCTGGTGAAAGGGACGATGAAGCGCAGGGCCTCAGGACCCACGGTGGATGGTCACTTTCGGGGGCGGTCGCCCGCCGGCCATGCCGAGGGCGAGGGCGAGACGCCGGTTGAGGAGCCAAATCACCCGGAGATTCTGCCTTGCAACACGGCGCCCTGCTACTCCGGGGGAGCGCGCTCCGGATACGACTGAGCCCCGCGGTTGAGCGGGGCTCATGACTTGGTGCCCAGAGACGGAATTGAACCGCCGACACAGGGATTTTCAATCCCCTGCTCTACCAACTGAGCTATCTGGGCGATGGGGAGGCGGAAGATAGCCCCTGGCTTGGGGGTGTCAAGGTTGGGGCCGGGCGTTTGACTCGATCGCCCCGCGTCCCGCAAGCTGACTACGGCCTATGCAGTCCCGCTTGATTAATTTCGCGCATCTTCCTCTCCCTTCCTCACCGCGGCGCACCCTGCTCCCGGCCTCTCGCTTGGCCTCTCTCCTGGCCCTCGTGTCGCTCCTGGGCGCCTGCGCCAGCAGCACGGAGACGGATCCGACGGGCCGGGGCCGGGACACGGGGACCTCGGTGATGGACTCCGGGACACGCGACGACGGTGGCCCGATCGATTCGGGCTCGACGCCCCCCCGAGACTCGGGCCGCGATACGACGATCATCGGCCCCTCCTGCGGCTCGATCACCTGCGAGGCCCTCGAGCGTTGCGTCGACGGCGCGTGCGCGCCGTACCCCGCTTGCGTGGCCGACACGGAATGCGCCGCCACGGAGATCTGCCGCAACCGCTTCTGCCTGCCTCGAAGCGCCGACATCGACGGCGATGGCGTGAGTGCCGAGACCGACTGCGACGAAACAAACGCGTTTCGGTACCCCGGGGCGACGGAGACCTGCGACACCCTGGACGAAGACTGCGACGACGCCGTCGACGAAGACGTAACCCGCATGTGCGCCACCGCCTGCGGGGCCGGCACGGAGCGCTGCGAAGGCGGGGCCTTCGTGGGCTGCGACGCGCCGCCGGTGGGGACCGAGTCCTGCAATGGCGTAGACGACGACTGCGACGGGACCACCGACGAAGGGCTGACCCGGGCGTGCTCGACGGCGTGCGGCGCCGGGGACGAAACCTGCAGCGCCGGCAGCTGGGTGATGTGCGATGCGCCGCCGACCTCTGTCGAGAGCTGCAACCTCGTCGACGACGATTGCGACGGGAGCTGCGATGAGGGGGCTTCGTGCCGGATCGCCGTGCACCGTTCGCTGGCGAGCTCGACCGGCGAGCACTTCTATTCGACGAGCCGCACCGAGGTGGCGTGCTGCGGCTTCACCGTCGAACACTACGACTTCTTCCACCTCTACTCGTCTTCGAAGCCGGGGCTGGTGCCCTTCTATCGGTGCCTGCTCGCGAGCGGCTTCCACTTCTATACCCAGTCCGCCGTCTGCGAAGGCTCGGCGGGAGCGACGCTGGAGCTCACGGTGGGCTACATCGCCCGGTCGGCGAGCGTCTGCGGCTCGACGCCCCTCTACCGCTTGCGCAAGGGCGCCGACCACTTCTACACGCCCAGCATCGCAGAGCGGGACAGCGCCGTCTCGGTCTTCGGCTATGTCTACGAGTCGATCGCCGGCTACGTCTGGGCCACTCCCTGACCCCGGGACCGGGCCGGGGACCAGCGGCCCCGTGCCTAGTCCACTTGGGTGTGGCGGATGAGGCCGAACCAGGGGCTGTGGCCGTCGGCTAGGCTGTCGAGGGGAGGGGTTTGTAGGGTGCCTACTTCGCTGACTCGGGGGGCGAGGGGGGCGGGGAGGGCTGCGGCGAGGGCTCGGCGAGCTGGCCCGTCCGCGGCGACGCCGAGGGCCTTGAGGTGCATGCCGAGGGGGACGAGGCGGTGGCCGAGGTCTTCGGCGCTGGCGCAGGAAAGCACCGAGACGTTTCGGTAGCCTGGGCTCAGGCGCAGGGGGCCGTCGCCCTCGAAGCTCACGGCGTAGCCGTCGCCTTCGAAGAGGTCGCCGCGAGCGGCGGCGACGCCCCGCCATTGGAGTTGCTGAGCTCCGCGGTCGAGGGGCAGGAGACCCCGGGGCAGCGACTCGCGTATGGTCTCGAGGGCCCGCGCGAGGCGGTCGGCGAAGCTTCGGCCCCGAGCGGCGTCGCCCCGGACCCATATGCCATGGGGGGAGAGGCAGCCGCGCTGGTCGTAGGCGGCGACATCGAGGGCTACCCGGGCGACGGTTTCGTCATCGGCTTCGTCTGGAATCCAGATCGCCCCGAGGCCATGGCCGTGGGGGACGAAGGTGGTCGTGGCCGGGAGGCGCCCGCGGATGTGGCCCAGGGTCGTATCGCTCCCGTAGGCGGCGACGACGTCGGCCTGGGCGAAGAGCGCGTCTTCGAGGTGCGCATCGCCGCCTTCGAAGGTGAGGACCGCGTAGCTCGCGGCGACGTCGGGGGCCGCGGCCTCGAGAGCGCGGTGCAAGACCCGGGGAAAGATGTCGTCCCGGGACGATGCCTTGGCGATGACCGGGACCCCGGCGAGCAGCGGCACGGCGACGGCGCGAAACGGCGCCGTGAAGACGTTGCCCGAAAGCACGATTGCGGCGAGGCGGGCCCGGGCCGGGACCGCCCGGGCCGATGGCGATGGCGCGCCGGTCAAATCCGCCGCGGCTGCGAAGGCTTCGAGGGCGTCCGCCGAGACGTCTCCGCAGGTTGTCGCGAGCGCCCAGTCGACCATCTCCCGGGAGAGCCCCGTCGATTCGACGAGCAGCGGCCGCGCTTCGCTGCCGATGTCGGAATCAGGGTCCACGAGGGCGCTTGCGGCCTGGGCGATGGCCCCGGCCACAGCCCCCACGCCGACGGCATCGAGAGTCTCTGCGGACGCCGCGGTCTCCGCTGCACGGCGGCGGATTTTGTCGGCGGCGGTCATGGGCGCAGGTCCCCGAGGGCTTCGTCCATGGCGAGACTGCATCCCCGGGGGACCGTCCCCGGAGCCCGACCGATGAGCACGATCCCGTCCCCGACGCACCGGGCGAGGTCGGCGGTCTGGATCGTCGCGACGGACTCTACGTTGGCTACATCGTCGATGCGCAGGATGCCGACTTGTCCTCGTGCCACCGGCTCGAGGCTCTCGGGGTCGACGGGTGTCGCTCGCACCCATCCGGGCACCCAGAGCCGGCGCACCTCGTCGGGACAGTGAAGGGTCGTTTCGTACATCTGGCTCGAGAGCTCGGTCATGCCGTACTCGGCGACGATGGCGTTGTCGGCCACGCCGTAGCGTTTGGCGAGGAGGTCGCACATCGCCTCGGGAGCGACCTCCCGGGACCGCCCCTTGAAGCCTCCGGTCTGCATGACGAAGCTCGAGTCCGGGAGCGCGAAGTATTGGCCTCGAAGGGCGTCTTCGGCGTGCACAAATGCGAAGCTCGTGCCCAGGAGCGCCACGGGTTGGTCGGCGTCGATCGCGCCTTCGAGAGCCTTCCTGAGGGCCTCGAGGTCGAGGGCGCCGTCGTGAAAGGCCCAGGTCGAACGACCCTCGCCGAACCACGACTCGAAACGGCCCAGCATGTAGGAGAGCGAAGAGTCGGGCGCCTCCGATGGGTGCGGGGCGAGGATGACCAGGTGGCGTTCGAGGCCGTCCCGGAAGAGGCCGTGGCGGGCGGCTGCGCGGGCGGCGCGATCGTAAAGGGAGAGGTCTCGGAAATGGTGCTCGCCGCGGGCGCCGTGGGTCGTTCCGGAGGTCCGGAAGACACGCTGGGTCTCTGACTCGGCGAAGCGGGAAACCCGGGCGTAGCGGAAGACATCCGTCGGCAGAGCAGGCACCGCGTCGATGGTGCTGGCGTCTTCGAGGGCTCCCCCGCGGCTCGCGACGAGGCGACGATAGGGCGCGACGACCTCGGCCTGGGCCCGGGCGAGGTCGAGGAGAAGGGCATCCCGCCCTTCGTCGTCCCGCCCCCCCCCAGCGAGGCTATCGATGAGCGCGGCGGCCCTCGCCGCAAGCTCTTCGAAGGGGTCACTCACCGGGCCCCCTCGGCTGCCAATACTTCGTCGAGGGCCAGGACGAAGGCTTCGAGCAGCGCGGGGTCGATGGTGAGGGGCGGCACAACCTGCAAGACCTCGGCGTTTTGCCCCGCCGGCAGCGTGAGGTAGCCGCGCTCGAGGAGCCGCCGCACGACGCGCAGGGTCAGTTCGCCGCTTTCCAACTCGATGCCAGCGAGCAATCCGACACCGCGTACGTCGACGATCGAAGCATGGCGTGGAGCGAGCTCCCGGAGGCGGGCCAGGAAGGGCGTGCCCACCCGAAGCGCGCGCTCGGCGAGGCCTTCGTCCTCGAGCACGTCGAGGGCGGCGAGGGCGGCAGCCGAGGTGACCGGGTTGCCGAAAAACGTGCCCGTATGAAGGGCCGCGCCGTCGGGGTCTCCCCAGGACGCCATCACCTCGGGGCGGCCGAGGAGCGCGCTTACCGGCAGGCCGCCTCCGAGGGCCTTGCCCACGCAGATGAGGTCCGGGGCGGCCCCGTCGACCACGGACCGGAAGCGCGCACCGGTCCGACCGAAGCCCGTGAAGATCTCGTCGACGACGAGCAGCGCACCGGCCCTCCGCGCCATCTCTCCGACCCCCGCGAGGAAACCCTTCGGTGGAAGAACGACGCCGCCACGACCGAGGAGGGGTTCGATCAGAACGGCCCCGGGGGCCTGGTCGGGCCAAGCACGCTCTACGGCGCCGAGGGCGTCGGCGAGGCTCCCGCATCGCGGAAAGGGTGCGAAGGTGACGTGGGGGTTCAGCTGCGCTCTGAACGGCGCCCGGAAGGCCTCGGAGTAGCCGCAGGCTGCGAGGGGCCCGTGGGAGAGTCCGTGGTAGCCGCCTTCGAAGGCGACGACCCCGGGTCGCCCCGTCGCGAGGACGGCTGTCTTGAGGGCGGCCTCGACGGCGTCGGCGCCGCCGAGGGCTAGGACGACCCGTCCACCGTCCCAGGGGGACAGGGCCGAGAGGCGCGCGAGGAGCTCGACCTTGACGTCCGAAGGGTGCAGGTCACCGAGGGCGTGCAAGAGGCGCTTCGCCTGGGCCTCGATGGCGGCGACGACCCGGGGGTGGCCGTGGCCGATCGCGGCGACCCCGAACCCCGCCGTGAGGTCGACGAAACGATTGCCGTCGGCATCGACCACGTTGGCGCCTCGGGCTTCGGCCCATACGATGGGATCGTGGGGGGCGCCCGCCTGCTCGCTTCGTCGGGCGCGGCGGGTGGTGAACGCCGGGCACTCGGTCTTCGCGAGGGTTTCGACGAGGCTCTCACCGCGGGGTCCCGGGAGGGGGGCCCGTACCGCCGGGGGCAGCTGTCCGAGGTGGCTCACAGGCCCAGGTTTAGCGAGTGTCGCGGGCCTAGTCGAGGCGTCCGGTTGGGACCTTCAGCGCTTCCAAGGATAGAAGAGCTTGGCTTCGGCCCGGACGGTGCGCATGACGCCAGGGTCGTCGAGGAGCAGAACGTCGAGGCTAGCCCCGAGCTCTTCCCCGACTTCCCGGAGCTTCTGGATGATCTCGTTCAAGCGTTGGCGGAACGCGGTGTCGATCTTGAGGGCGACGGTGGGCATAGGCGCAGACGGTCCCCGGGCGACCGCCGAGAGCGCCGCCCACTCGACCTCGGGGTAGCTGCGCAGCACCGCCGCGAGGCCAGAAAGCAGCTCCTCGGCCGGCTCTTCGTTGAGCTTGTGCACGCTCACGCTCGATCCGGAGCCGAAGGTCGTCACGGCGACGGGTTCGTCGGAGACCGAGGCCTGGAGCTCTGCTCCTGGCAGGGGCTTCGCGTCGGGCAGGGGCTTCGCGTCGGGCGTGCGAGCCGCGCCGCCCATCGGCTCGCCTTTGGTGTTCATCTTGATCGCCCCCGAAGGTTTGACCGCTCTCATGATCGACGACGAGATTCGTCCGACGCCGGCGTAGGGTCCGGTGGACTCGCGCTGGGCGGCGGGGCTCAGGAGAGGCTCGATCTCCTCGCGGTCGATGTCGAGAGAATGGGGGGCCGAGATGTCGATGACGACAAAATGCAGATCGTGGCCGACGGCGTAGTTGAGTGCGTCCCGTGCTCCGAGCTCCTTCGATGCCACGGAACCGTCGGCTTCTCGCCACCCGAACCGCGTCGCGGCAGCTTCGAGTTGGTCGGCGCTCGAAAATAGGGGCAGCGCCGTCTGACCGTCGGCGTTGGTCAGGGTTCGGAAGCTCGCGTCCTGACCCCAGGTGGGCACGTGCACCGTCCGCTGGGCGAGCGCCACCAGAGCGTCGACTTTGGCTTGGCCGCCCTGCTGGGCGTCCGCGAGCAGTCGTTGAAATGGGGAGGGTGTGCTGGGGGAATCGGCCACGCGATCAGAATGATGACTGGCCGTTCCGAGGGACCGCAACTTTCCAGACAGACCGTTCGGTCTGCTGGGTGGGGTCGAGACGGCGAAATCACACGCAACCGCGAGCTTGGGACCCTGAAATGCGGGCCCTCACCGCCACCGGCGGATCGCCCGGGAGAGCCCGTGGCTCGATTCTCACCCCAAAATCTATGCGCCATCGTCGCGTCACTCGGCGCATCGTGCACGGCCGGGGGATGTATCGACGAGTCCCGGAGCCGGGACCCAGTCGGGTAGTCGCGTCCACGTGCGTCAGCTGGCGAGCGCGCCCGCAGGGGCCGACAGAGGCGTACCTAAAGTACCTAAAGTACGTCGACCGAGGAGGTGGCAAGAAGGCGAAAGGGCGACGTCAGTCGACCGGAGCCG
Source organism: Deltaproteobacteria bacterium (assembly GCA_019312705.1). The sequence goes on along the minus strand of JAFDCW010000158.1, from coordinate 71 downwards.
GATTGCCGCTAAGACTAGACGCCGATGAAGAGGCGATGTCCGAAGTTGCGCTCTAGATTCTCGTCGAAAAT
>JAFDCW010000157.1 GCA_019312705.1 Deltaproteobacteria bacterium | reverse complement strand
ACGTTGCCTTGAGGTGGTCATCCCTTCGCCAGATCACTGACAGGGATGTCGTACTTGGGGCCGCTTTTCTCCGTTTTTCCTAGTGTTTCTTGCTCCGCGCACGTGGGCACGGGGCATGCAGCCCCGCTATGAGCGTGCCGTTGGTTCGCCTCGGCGGCACTTCGGTACTACCCTGCGGTCTACGCTTGTACTTCCCTCGAAGGATTCCTGAACGATGAGGACGCTTCGCTTTTCCATGCTCGTTATCTCCTTGGCTCTGCTCACGGCCCTTGCGGCTTGCGGTGATGACCGTAGTGGCACCGGGGACACCGGCACGTCGGACACCTCGACGCCCGTCGATAGCGGCGGCGACTCCACCACTCCCGCAGATTCGTCCGTGGTCGACACGGGCACGCCACCCATCGACGGCGGTAGCGGGACCTGCGGCGGCAGCACCTGCGACCTCGTGACCGGCGGCGGTTGCGGCGCAGGAGAGGGCTGCCAGTTCCTCGCCCCGGAGGAAGGTGCTGACGCGACCGCGACGTGCGTGGCTGCCGGCACCGCCGGCGACGGCGAGGTCTGTATGACCTATGTGGACTGCCAAGAAGGTCTCTCCTGCGTTCGTGACGCGAGCGGCGAGATGGGCATCTGCCATCAATACTGCTGCCCCATGTACGCGGCCGCCGACTCCCAGTGCCGGACCATCGGGCAGACCTGCCGGACGACCTTCACCGGCACCGACGTGGGCTTCTGTTCGTTCCCGGATGATTGTGACCCCGTCGCCATGACCGGCTGCGAGACGGGGCGGTCTTGTTACCCCGGCCCCGATGGGACCTACCAGTGCGCCGCCCCCGGCGATAGCGCCGAAGGCGACATGGGCTGCTCGTTCACGAACGATTGCGCGGCTGGCCTCGCGTGCCTGTCCGGCGTGTGTCGCCGTCTCTGTGACACCAGCACTGGCGAGGGTTGCGCCGGGTCGCAGACATGCTCCTTGATGCTCACCGGCTTCGATACCCTGCGAGCGTGCGACCCCCTACCCGGCGCGACCCCCTGAAGGGCGCCGCGGCGCTACGAAGAGTATCGCCAACCATAGCGAGCGAGAGGCGAGTGGCGTGAAGTCGACGCACCAAATCACCGTTCCCGAGAGCGCCCAACACAGAGGTGCCGGGCCCCGCGGTGTCGCTCGGCTCTTCGCCGTTTTCGTCCTCCTGGCGTTCTCGGGGCTCGTGGCGGCTTGCAGTGACGACCCCGTCCCGCCCCCCCCGATGGATTCGGGTGTCCGGGACAGCACGACCATCGTCGATGGCGGTGACCCGGATACGACCGTACCGATGGACGCCGGGGCTGACGCCAGTCCGCCCGACGCGGCCCCTGCGACCTGTGCCGGCGATTGCACACCCACCGATGCCGCGACATGCGGCGATGCAGGGGTGTGTACGCTATCCGCTGCCCTGCCAATGTGCCTGCCCGAGGTCGGGACGAAGGTCGCCGGTGCGACCTGCGAGTCGACCTTGGATTGCCTTCCCGGCCTCGCCTGTTTTGCTCGGGGCGCCGAGGCGATCTGCGCCCAGGTCTGTTGCCCGAGCGACGCCGTCGAGGCCTGCCCGAGCCCCGAGACGTGCACCGGCTCCGGTGTGCTCGTCGACGACTCCATCACGGGCTGGTGGTCCTGCGTCGGCGTGCGTAGCTGCGACGTGCTCGACCCCGCCGAGGTCTGTGAGGCCGACGAAGGCTGCTACATCGTATCCCCGGATGCCGACACGAACTGCCTTCGCGCAGGCCCGCAAGAGGTCGGACAGCCCTGCGCGCGGCAGAACGACTGCTCTTCGGGGCTCTTCTGCTCCGCCGGCGGCGAGTGCCTTCGCATCTGCGCGATCGGTACAACCTCTGGTGACGGCGCCTGCCCGGCCGCCGAGGGCGGCTGCCAGGCGTATCCGCACTCGCCCGACGGTAGCGGCATCTGCACCGCGGAGCCGTGAGGTCACACTAGCCCGGCGAAACGCTCGAGCAGGGATGGGCCGGCGGGGGTTTCCCGTAGGTCGTCGAGCAGCGCGTCCGGGTCGTGGCCCTCGTCGCGAAAGATGAATCGCCGGCGTTCAATGTAGGCGCGACTCACCGCCGCATCGAATTCCGGATGGAACTGCACCGACCAGGCGCGGGGGCCGATGCGATAGACGTGGTTGTCGTCCCGGGGGCTCGTGGCGAGGTGGACCGCACCGGGGGGCAGGGTCAGTACCGCCTGCACGTGGCTCGCCTGAAATCGCGACCGCGGGCTCGCCGGCCCGAGCAGGGGATCAGCGATGCCTGCGGCGGTCAGCGTGACCTCGATCGTTCCCACCTGGCGCCCCTTCGGGTTGTCGCCAACGTGGCCACCGAGCGCATCGGCGAGCAATTGGTGTCCGTAGCAGATCGCGAGGGTTGGCCGGCCGGACCGGACGACGTCGGCGAGCAGCTCCGCCGAGCGCACGCTCCACGGAGGGCGGTCCGTCACCATCGCGGCGGAGCCGGTCACGATGAGGGCGCCGATCTCGGCGAGCGGGGGCAGCGCCTCTCCGGCTTCGGCGTTGACGACCCGGACGCCGGCCCGGCCGACGCCGAGGCCCGCCGCGATCCAGTCTTCGTAGTCCCCGCGCTCACGGGCGAGTTCCTCGAAGCTCGAGCCGGTCTTGAGGATGACGATGCGGCGCCCCACCTCCCGATGATACAAGAGCTTCGTGGACCTCGCCGCAACATGCCTGAATCACCCCCGGCGGGAGGCAATTGGGGTCTGCGTGAAGTGCCGCGGCCAGATGTGCAGCGAGTGCGTCACCCGGGTCGACGGCATCAACTACTGCGTCACCTGCCTGGCCCGCCTGGCCGACGCAGAAAAACCCGCAGGCGCTGGCGCGTCCGTCGTCGTGCCTCGGGCCCTCGCCCCGGCCTTCGCGATGGCCTGGCTCACCCTCTTGACCCTCTTGGCCTGGGGCCTCGTAGAGGTCGTCTTCCCGGGAGGATGATGTGCGGCGGGATCTGCGAGCGGAGGGCCCGATCGGAGCGTTGGACGCGTCACTCGCGGCGCTGCGCCAGGGGGGCCTCGGGGCAGCGATGCCGGCGATGGTCGGAGGCCTCGTGGCGACGCTGCCCGTGCTCTTCGCGTTCTACCTCGAGCGCGTCGAGGGCGTGCGCTCGTTTCGGCCGCTCCTGGCCTTCCTGCTGGTTCTCGGTTTTTGGGGGCGCGCCCTCCTCGGGGCCCGTGCCGCCCGTCGCGCCATCGTCGCCCTCTGGCCCACGCTTCCTCTCGCGGCGGACGGTGGACAGCCCGTCGATGTCGTCCGTACCGCGTCGGTCGCCGGAGTGGGTCTCTTCGTCTATCTCTTTCTCTTTGCCGGGGCGAATGCCATCTGGCCGGGGCTCGTATTCTTCGTCCTGCCGGTCCTCGTCTTTCGGGGCGTCCTGGCCCCGTCGTGGATCGCGAGTGCCGCGACGAGCGACGCGGGGGGCGTTCCCGTGTTCTTGGCAGCCGCCGGAGACAACGGCGGACGTCGCGTCCAGGGGCTGCTCATCGAGGCCCTGCTGCTCGCCGGCACCGCCGTCCTCGCCCTGAACATTTACGCCTTCGTCGCCGTCGGCCTCCTCCTCCTGCGCTCGCTCTTGGGCATCGACTTCGCGTCCCTCGACGCCTTCATGTCGCTCCGGAACCCCCTCGTCGGCGCGACGATTCTCACCTCGGCGTTCATCGCCTTCGAGCCCCTCCGGATCTCTCTCGCCGCCTTCGCCTACGTAGACGTCCGCGTACGGCGCCGGGGCCTCGACCTCGCGGCCGCCATCGACGACGCGGTCGCCGCCGCCGCAGGGCGGGCCGGGCCAGGAGGACGGCCGGGAGGGCGGCCAGGAGGACGGCAAGGAGGACCGCCAGGACCTTCTGCTGCGACCGGAGGCATCGCGGCGTTGATCTTCGTGGCGTGTTTGGCGGCTCCGCTCTCGCCGGCGCTCGTCGCCTCTGCCCAGATCCAGGGGGTTTCGGGCCCAGGGGCGGCGTCAGACCTCCAACGCGACTCAGAGGTGCGGGGACAGGCACGAGAAATCCTCGCCCGCCCCGAGTTCATCGAACTCGAGGACCCCGAGGGACGGGACTTTGGTCGGCTGATCGCCCAGCTCCTCGACTGGCTCGCGAACCAGCAGCCCGATGCAGACATCGATCTGGGCTCGGGCTTCGCGTTGCCGATGCCGCCGATGGAGCTCTTCCTCATTGCCGGAGCCGCTCTGCTGCTCATCGTCGTTGCCTACCTCTTCGTCAGCTGGCGGACCGTTCCGAAGAAGGCCGTGGTCCCGGGGCCCACCGATGAGGGAAGCGTCGACCCTCGCGAGCGACCCCCCGAAGCCCACCTCGACGACGCGGCGGGCCTCGCCGCCGCCGGCCGATTCCGACAAGCGCTCCGATCACTCTACCTCGCGACCCTCGTCGCCCTCGACCGTCGCCGCCTCATCACCTTCGACCCCGCGAGGACCAACTGGCACTACCTGCGCCAGCTCCCGCAAGATGCGCGGCGGGGTGACTTTTCACGCTTCACTCGGCTCTTCGACCACAAGTGGTACGGCGACGAGCAGACGACCCGGCTGGACTATGACGAGTGTCGAGCCCTCGCTGACCGGATCGTCGCTCCGGGAGACGTCCCGTGAGCCGTGCCGTGACGCGGCCGCTCATGCGCGCGGGAATCGTGGGCCTGGTCCTCGTCGGCCTCGGCCTCGGCGGCATCGTATGCCAGCGGGTCGCCGCCCGCGGTCGCTACGCCGTGCCCTTCTCGACCTACGGGGCGGGGCCCCAGGGCGCAAAAGCGCTCTACCTCTACGCCCGAGGGGCCGGGCTCTCACCGACGCGGTGGGCCCGGGACCTCATCGAACTGCCGCCGAGCGGCATGCTGGTCGCCGTGGGCGGCTGCGATCAAATGCCGAGCCGGCCGGTCTCGCGCTACGAACGCGAGAGCCTGCTCACCTGGATCGACGGCGGGGGCGTGCTGCTCGTCGCCGGGGCGCCTGACTATCTGTGGGATGGCGCGGGTGTCACCCTGACCGGCGCCGCCGACTGCACCCCCCTCGGCAGCCTCGCCGAAGCCCTCGCCGCCGCCGACCGGGGCGAAGAGCAGGACCCCCAAGAGCTGGTCGACGGGTTCGCCGACGACCCCGACGCCGTCCTCGCCCGCCTCGCCGGGGAAGACGGGAAAGCCGTTGCGGTGGTCACGTCACCGCGAGGAGTGCTGTCCGGGGTCGGGCCGATCCACCTCGACGCCCCGGGCACGATTCATGGACCGTCCGACGCCGAGGTGTTCCTCGCGTCGGGCAAACCCGAGGTACCCAACGGCGTCGTCGTTCGCCGCGGCGCCGGCGCCATCGTCGTACTCTCGAGCGCGAGCCTCTTCGAGAACGGTGCCCTCCTCGAAGCAGACGGCGCCGTGGTCTTCGCGCGCCTCGCCGAGGCATTCGCCCCAGAAGGTCCGGTGATCTTCGACGAGTATCACCTCGGCGTCGGCGAGCGCCGGTCCCTGGCCCGCTACGTACGCGAGATTGGCGGCGCCCCCGCGGCCCTTCAGCTGCTCTTCGTCGTCGGCGTGTTGCTGCTGGGCCTCGGCGTGCGATTCGGTCGCCACGAGTCCGCTGCTCCTCCGATCCCCCCTGGAACGGCGTCGTTCATCGAAGGGGTGGGGTCGCTCTACCGCCGGACCGGGGACGCCGCGGCGGCCCTCGCCCTGGTCGCCCGCCAAGGCATCGCCGACGTCGCCGCCCACCACCACGCGCCGAGCGTTGATCCCGTCCGCCTCAGTGAGGAGCTCGACGAGCGTGGCCATGGCGACGCAGCGCGCGCCGTGGCGCGCATCGCCGAGCTTACCCACGTCGAGAAAGTCTCGGCCCGGGGACTCGTCGAAAACATGCAAGAGATTGACGGGCTCGTCGCCCGTGCCACCACGAAGGAACGGAGAGACCCATGAGCACAGGGGAGATGGCACCAGGCGCGGGGGCACCGGCCGTAGATGGCCAAGAGAGCCAAGAGAGCCAAGAGCACCAAGACGCGCAGGACCCGCAAGGTGCTCCAGACGTGGGCGAACTCCGCGTCCTCCGCGATGCGGTCCTCGGCGAAGTGCGCAAGATCGTCGTGGGCCAGGACGATGCCCTCGAAGGGCTCCTGGTCGCGCTCATGGCTCAGGGCCACGTGCTCCTCGAGGGCGTTCCCGGTACGGCCAAGACGCTCATGGTGCGCGCCGTCGCGGCGGCCCTCGGCCTCGACTTCGGGCGCATTCAGTTCACCCCCGACCTGATGCCTTCGGACGTCATCGGCACCAACATCTTCGACCTGTCGAACGGGAAGTTCCGCCTGACCCAGGGCCCCATCTTCACCGAGCTGCTCCTCGCCGATGAGATCAACCGCGCCCCGGCCAAGACCCAGAGTGCGCTCCTCGAGGCCATGCAGGAGCGGCAGGTTTCCATCGACGGGACGCGCCACCCTCTGAGCCAGGACTTCACCGTCTTCGCCACCCAGAACCCCGTCGAACAGGAGGGCACCTATCCCTTGCCCGAGGCGCAGCTCGACCGCTTTCTACTCAAGATTCAGGTCGGCTACCCCAGCCAGGAGGAAGAGGACCGCATCCTCATCGGGGGGGTCGCCGGCGTCGGCTCGGTCGACGTCGTCGGCGCCGGCATCCAGCCCGTGGCCACCCGCGAGGCCGTTCACCGGGCTCGGGCCATCGCCTCCCGGGTCCGCGTCGAGGCCCAGGTCCGCGCCTACATCCGAGATCTGGTGCGAGCGACGCGCAGCTCTCCGATGATCCTCCTCGGCGCCGGACCCCGGGCTGGCATCCACTTGATGGTCGCGTCCCGATGCGTCGCCGGCCTCGAGGGCCGCGCCTTCGTCACCCCCGACGACGTCGTTCGTGTGCTGCCGTCGGTCGTCTGCCACCGACTGATCCTCGCCCCCGAGGTCGAACTCGACGGCATGGGCGCAGACCAAGTCATGGACCGTATCGCGCGAACGGTGGAGGTCCCCCGTTGAAAGAAGCGCGCTCGTCGAAAGAAGCGCGATGGGTGTTCGGGGGGCGCTTGCCGGCGCTGGCTGCCCTCGGCTTACCGGTGGCCTTCCTCGACGCCGGCACGGGCCTCGGCCTCGCGACGGCCGCGGTCTACGACGCGGCGCTGGTTCTCGGCGCCTTCCTCGAGGGGCGGGGTCTGCGCCGTGATGCGCCCGTCGTGCGCCGGGAGATCGACGGGCGCCTGATGCTTGGCACCCGAAACGAGATCACCATTCACCTCGAGAACCCGACCGCGCGCACGGTGAAGGTGGTGGTTCGGGACGACCTGCCCGCTGGCTGGGTCGCCGAGCCCAAAGAGTTGGCGGTCACTCTCCCGCCCCACGCTCGCCGGGAGGTCTGCTATGCGGTCGTACCACCGGCTCGGGGACGGGCCTCCTTCGGTGATCTGCATGTGCGCGTGATGGGCCGGGCGCGCCTCGGCGCGGCGATCGTCACCACCTCCGCCGAAGAGGACGTGCGCGTCTACCCCAACGTCCTCGGGCCGCGCCGCTACGACCTCGCAGCCCGCCTCGGAGACCTTCGCCAGGTGGGATTCCGGCAGATACGGCGATCGGGCGGGGGTGGGGAGTTCGAGCAGTTGCGTGAATACGCCGGCGGCGACTCGTTCCGCGACGTCGACTGGAAGTCGACGGCAAAGCGTCAGCGCCCGGTGACTCGTGTTTACCGCCAGGAGCGCAGCCAGCAGGTCATCATCGCCGTCGACGCAGGGCGCATGATGGCGACCCGCCTGACCGCCGACGGAGACCGCGCTGCGATCAGCAAGCTGGACCACGCCATCAACGCCGCCCTCCTCGTCGCGTGGGTGGCCTTGCAGAAAGGTGATCGCGTGGGAGTCGTCGTCTTTTCGGACGTCGTACGCCGCTTCGTTCCGCCTGGGCGGGGCTCGGTGCAGTACCGGCGCATCCTCGAGGCGCTCTACGACGCGCCCGCAGAGAAAACCCACGTGGATTTTCGGCGCTTCGTCGAGTTCATCAAGCTGCGCGTGCCGAAGCGCGCTCTC
>JAFDCW010000853.1 GCA_019312705.1 Deltaproteobacteria bacterium | reverse complement strand
CAGGACGGCAGCGACGGCACCTATGCGGGCATCATCTCGGGCACGGGCAGCGTCGAAAAGATCGAGGGCACGGGCACCGTCACCCTCACCGGCGCCAACACCTACTCGGGCGGCACCCTCGTGCAGGTCGGCACCCTGGCGGGCGACACCACCAGTCTGCAGGGCATCATCGATGTCGAGGGGGGCGTGCTCCGCTTCGACCAGGGCTTCGACGCGACCTTCATTGGTTCTCTGGACGGCCTGCCGGCCGGCACCGTCGAGAAGCGCGGCGTCGGCATCCTGACCCTCGACACATTCGTGACCGATGCCGACTTCCTGCTCGACGTCGTCGAGGGCGCCGTGGTGCTCGACGCCATCGAACTCTTCGGCGATGTCACGGTGCGGTCGGGCGCGCTGCTCTCCGGGCAGGGCACCTTGCGAGGCGATACCCAGGTCTTCGGCAGCCTCTACCCCGATCCGGTGCTCTTGGGCGGCTCGTCCCTCTCGGTGCCAGCGGGTGGCTCGCTGTCGTTGGAGGACGGCTCGACACTCTTCTTTGATATTTTGGGCGACGGCCAGGGGGGCGTTCTGACCTCGCGCATCGCCGCCGCCGGCGGGCTCTCGATCGTGAACGGGGCCGGGGGGTCGACGATCGATGTGTCGCTCGATTTCAATGCTGGCGTCATCGGCGAGTTTTGGGTGGTGGCCGACAACGCGACGTCCGATCGCGGTGACGCCGCCCCCTTCGACACGATCGTGGGGACCTCCGTCCTGACCTTCGACGTGTTGATCGACGCCATTTCGCGCGAGCTTCGCGTGACCGTGACCGGGGTCGACTTCCAGGGGGGTGCCGAAAGCGACAATCAGATCGCGGTTTCGATCGCGCTCGAAGAACTCTTCACTGACCCCCTTGTCGATGTGGACGAATTGAAGGCGGGCCTCAACACGATCTCGAGCGAAGAGTACCCCGCGGCCCTCGATACCATGGGGGGCGACATGCTCGGCGCGTTCACGACCGCGCGCATCACCAATTCCGAGCGCTTCTCTCGCGCGGTGGCGCGGCGCTTCACCGCCAGCGTGTTCGAGTTGCGCGACCTCGAGAACCCCGATCGTCTCGCCCTCAATGCCCTGGCGGAGGGCACCCCTTTCAGTCGTTTCGGCATGGCGGCGTCCGGCATCGGGGCGGTGCAGAGCAGTGGCTTCCTCGGTCGCAGTGATTTCGGCTGGTCGCCCGGGCGCACACGCAGCGGCCTCGGTGTGTGGGTGGATGCATTCGGGGTCTTCTCCGATCTCGACGGCGGCAGCGAATCGCGTGACATCGATTCACGGGTCTATGGCACGACCCTCGGCTTCGATTATCGCCTGCCGCGAGACATGCCCCTGCCCGGTGGCCGCACTTTTTCCCGGTCGGAGAATCTCCGCTTCGGCGTCTCCGCGGGCTACACCCGCATCAGCTTCGAATCGGCCCCGACCCCCGCCACCGGCAGCAGCAACGGCTACCACGGGGCACTCTACGGCTCCTTCACCATGGACCGCTTCTACGTCGGCGCACTGGGCCGCTTCGGCGCCAGCATGATGGAGACCGACCGCCGCCTCACCATCGGCACCTTCGACTACACGGCCCACGGCGAGTTCGACGGCAAGGAGGCCAGCGGCTACGTCGAGACCGGCGCACTCTTCGGTGACCCCGAAGTCATCGCCCTCACCCCGACCTTCGGCTTCGGCTACACCTGGCTCGATCAGGACGGCTTCACCGAGACCGGCGGCGACGCCCTGAACCTCGCGGTGGCGGGTACGTCGGCAAGCTCCATGGCGACCCAACTCGGCCTGCGCATCTCCCGCGTTCTCCGCTTCGACCCGAGCATCTTCGATGGCGGGCCGACCGATCAATTCGGCATCGAGCCCGAAGCGCGCTTCGCCTGGAACCACGAGTTCGGCGACGTCGACCGCCTGGTGGACGGCAGCTTCGTGGGCGCCGGCTCGGGCGGCCTCTTCCAGGTGCGCGGCGCCGAGAGCAAGCGCGACAGCTTCATCGTGGGCGCCGGCTACACCATGAGGATCCAGGACATCGCCCTGATCTCCGCCCACTACGATGCGCGCCTCGACTCACGCCGCACCGACCACGGCGTGCGGGCGGCCCTCTACTTCGCCTGGTAGAGCGGAATCAATCGCAGGGCCGTGTCTACGGCGCCGGTGACAGCGCCGCGTCGCAGAAGCTCTGCACCGGGCTCGGGGTGTCGAGAGCCTGGCGCAGGACCACCAGGTCGCGGATGTTGCATTCGGGTGTTCCCGCGACGCTGCAGCGTGTCTCGATGTCGGCGATGACGCCCGGGGCCACGATGACGCCGGCCAGCATGTCGTAGAGCTCCTCATAGTCGTCCAGCATCGGGTCGATGTCGTTCTGCACGATGCCGTCCCCGGTCGCGTCACCGCACTGACACGCATCCCCGATTCCGTCGGCCTCGTCCGAGTCGAAGCCGCCGAATTCTACGATTGGTTGATCCGCCCCATCGAGCCCTCCCTCGCCAACCCTGAAGAGATCGAGGCCCTGGTCTTCATCAGCGCCGGCCCCCTGCGCGGCATACCGATGGCGGCTCTCTGGGACAGAGAAGAGAAGCGCTACCTGGTGGAGCGTCTGC
>JAFDCW010000852.1 GCA_019312705.1 Deltaproteobacteria bacterium | reverse complement strand
TACGTACCCCGGCCCGGCCGACGGTCGGCTCCTGGGCGATGAGGCCCTCGACGTCGCGTTGGGTGACCGGCTCGATGCGCGCCTCCTCGCCGGGGCCGAGGTTTGCGGCGAAGCGTTCCTCGTGTTCGCCGGTGTGGACCGAATAGAAGCCGGCACGCGTGCCGGCGTAGACGGCGCGGCCTTCGACGACCGGAACCTGTCGCTCGACTCCGTCGGGGTCGACGATGGTGGCGGAACTCTGGCCTGCCGGGACCGGGACGTGCCAGGTCTCCCCGGTCCGATAGCTGGAAACGTATGCTGTGTCCTCGGCGACGAAGTAGTCGATGGAGTTCAGGAGCAAGAGCGGCCACGCGACGCGCAAGGGTAGGTCGCTCTGTCGCAGGTCGAAAGTGAGGGCGACCATGCGATGGCCGTTGCGCGCCCCGGTGACGATGAGGGGGGCCCGGTCGTCCCCGGCGACGACTCGGTCGCCCTCCTGGAGCTCGATGGCGAGGCTCTCCGAGACATTGACGTCGCCGAGGGCCGTGAAGGCGAGCAGCGGGTGGTTGCGCTCGAGGCGGTCGAAGAAGGGGCTGGCATTCAAGCCGGTTACGGCAAACGGCTCGGTCCGCCCTTCTTCGACGAGGGGATAGAGATAGATGGCGTGGGCGTCTGGGGGCGTGGTGGGCACGAAGGAGTCGAAGACCACCACGTCGAAACGTCCGGCGACGTCGGTCCCGGCATACTGGGCCGGTGAGACCTCGGTCACATCGAGGTACTCGTCGAGGAGGAGGGCGGCAGAGACGTAGAGGTTGCCCGGGGTCACGGCGAGGACCCGGGCTCGGCGGCGCTCGGGGAGCCTGGCGTAGGCGCGGTCGTCGACCGGCAGGGCGTCCTGAGTGCCGTCGGCGAGGCTGATGCGCGCCTCGAGGGTCTGGTCCGCCCCGGAGATGTTGCGGAAGAAGCGGCGCGTGCGCTCCCCGGCTACGGCGGTGACCGTCTGCACGTCGAGGGGGGCACCGTCACCCAGCAAAGTGAGCTCGACGGCCTCGTCTTCGTCGGTGGGGTTGTAGAGTTCGACGAGGACCTCGGTCTGGCTCTTGTCGAGGGGGTAACGGCGCACCGAGAACGCCGTGATGGCGACGTTCCGCGAGGCTTCGCCGACGACCGCGTAGGAGAGGCGCACGCCTCGGGCCGCGACGCGGTCGGCGATGGCTCGCGGGGCGTCGATGCGTCCGTCGGAGATGACTACGACCTCGGGGTCGGGTTGGCCCCGAAGCACGTCGAGGGCGAAACGCAGGCCCGCGCCGAGGTCCGCCGCGACGTCCTCTGCCTGGACCCCAGCGAGGGCGTCTCGGAGTACCCGAGGGTCGGATGAGAGGGGGCTGAGGGGCGTGGTGGTCGCATCCATCTGTGCGATGAGCAACCGATCCGCCGGCCCAAGGCCCTCGATGAGGCCGTTGACCCGTTCCCGGGCCGCCGCCATGCGCCCCCCGCTCTCCGTGTCCGTAGCCTGCATCGAGGCGCTGCTGTCGATCAGCGCGACGAGGGTACGCCCCGAGGCCGTCGCTCCTTCGTAGCGTGGGTCGCCGAGGGCGAAGGCGAGACCCGCGACGATGGCGAGGGCGACGAGCAGGGAGAGCAAGCGCTTGAGCTGGGAGAAGAGGCGGGTCGTCTGCTTCTCGGCGAGGATCTGTTCCCAGAGCTTCACGAAGGGCACCGTGACGGTGCGCCGCCGGAGCTTGAGCAAGTAGAGCACCAGGACCGCGCCCCCGGCGACTGCGAGGGTCGTGAGCACCTGGGCCATGGAGAGGCCGGTCAGCTCCATCGCGCGTCCTGACCGAGCAGCCGCATCAGGCGACCATCATCCCGCGGCGGAGGATGCGAAGGACCGCGTCGTCGAAGGGCACCGTCGTCTCGAGGGAGACGTAGGGCACTTGCTTCTCGCCGCAGAAGTCCTCGATGCGCTTGCGGTAGGCGCCGTGGGCCGCGGCGTATTTGTCGAGGACCCGGGCGGTGATGGTCACGTCCCGGGCTTCGCCGGTCTCGTTGTCGAGGATGCGCACGTCTCCGTGCAGCGGCGGCCGGACCTCGGCGGGGTCGAAGACCTGGAGCACGTAAGGCTCGAACTTCGCGTAGCGGAGCTGGTTGATGCCGTCTTCGAACCCCTCGGGGTCGTAGAGGTCGCTGATCAGGATGGCCACGCCGCGCCGCTTGTTCTGGGCGACGAAGGTGCGCATCGCGTCGGCGAGGCTCGTCTGCCCCTCGGCTTCGAGGGGGGTGAGGAACCGGAAGATTTTGAAGATGCGGTTCTTCCCCCGAGTGGGGGAGAGCCGTTCGGACATGCCGTCGTCGAAGGAGAGCACGCTTACGCGGTCGAGGTTGGCGAGGGCGATGTAGGAGAGCGCCGCGCCGATGCGTTTGGCGTAGTCGAGCTTTTTTGGGTTGCCGATGCCCATCGAACGTGAGCAATCGATGAGCACATAGACCGACAGGTCTTCTTCTTCCTCGAAGAGGCGAAGCAAGAGTCGGCCGTGGCGTTGGTATACGTTCCAGTCGAGGTAGCGGAAGTCGTCACCCGGTGCGTACTGCCGGTGGTCGGCGAACTCGATTCCGCTGCCAGTCTTCTTCGAACGACGG
>JAFDCW010000156.1 GCA_019312705.1 Deltaproteobacteria bacterium | reverse complement strand
CGCCGCGGCATCCTGGGGACCGCTCTGTTCGGGGGCCTGAGCCTGGGCGCTCAGCTCCGGAACGAGGAGAAGCACGGGTATCAGTACCCAGGTCGCGTCTCGGAGTGATTGATGCACCGCGGGGAAATTAGCCTCTAAGGCACCGTCACGCCAGTCCGCCGTGACCCCTCGAAGCATGGTATTTCCAAAGAATGAAGAGGTTTGCCCCGGTATTGATCCTCGCCCTCGGGGTGGCCCTCGGCGGGTCCCCGGGCGCCGCGTCCGCCCAGCTCCGGGGCAGGACCGACCACGTGCTCACTCCGGGGGTGCCCGTCAGCGCCCCCGACGACGCCAACGCCGTCGACGTCAACCCGGCCGCCATGGGCTTTCTCGACGGGGCGAGCCTCACCTACAGCCACGCCGAGGCCGACGACGGAGTGCCCTTCCGCCGCGGCGGCGACGCCTTCCGCCTGGCCCTTCCGCTCATATGGGGCCTCGCAATCGGTGGCTCCGCCCAGTCAATTCGCCCCACGGGGGCGACAGGCGAGCTCGACCGCGGGATGGGCAACCTTGCCCTCGCCTATGCTGCCGGGAACGTCGGCGTCGGCACCTCGATCCGCTGGTTTGGCACCGCCGAGCCTCTGCTCTCGGGGGCGACGGGGTGGGATCTGGCCGCGAGCTGGCGGCCCGTCACGGCCTTATCGCTCTCTTTCATCGCCCGGGACATCAACGGGCCGCTGGGGCTCGGGGCCAACGGTCTGCCGGCGTCATTTGCCCTCGCCCTCGGCCTCCGACCCCTGGGCACACGCGATCTGCTTTTCGACTTTACGGGGGTTGTCGACACCGAAGGGCGCGTTGGGGTTCGGGGCCTCGTTTCGATCGACGCGCCCTGGTTTGGCCGGATCTATGGCAGCGCTGAGGTGGACCGCCTCGAGCAGAACGATCCCCGGGTGATGGCCCTCGCCGGGCTCTCGGTGGACTGGAGCCACATCGGGGCCGGCGGCGGTGCGTTCGGCGGCGAGGACTTCGGTGACACCGCGGGGTGGTTCGTCACCGGCCGAGTCGAGGGCTTTCGTCGCCGGGGGATCCCGACGCCGCGCTACGTCGCCGACATCGAGGTCTCGGGGGTCGGCGCAAGGGGCATCGTCTCGGTGGTGCGCCTCCTCGACCGAGCGATGCACGACGACGACGTGGCCGGAGTGCTGCTGCGCTTCCGCGATAGCGGCATCGGCAGCGCCTACGCTCAGGAGATCCGCCTCATGGTCGAGGCCCTCCAGCGGGCTGGCAAACCGGTGCTCTGCCACCTCGAGGCCGCAAACGGTGGCGAGCTCTACGCGTGCGTCGGCGCGGACCAGACCTTTGTCGACCCGGCCGGCGGCGCTTGGCTCACGGGCACCGGGGGCGCCGCCTACTACTTTGGGGAGATCGCCGAAAACCTCGGTGTCGGCATCGACGTGGTGCGCATCGGTCCTTACAAGTCCGCACCCGAACTCTACGCGAATCGCGGCCCGTCGGAGCAGGCATCGGCGCAGCGGCGAGACCTCTACGGGGACGTCTTCGACCGCATGGTCTCGGACTTTTCCGAGGACCTCGACGTCGACCAGGACGCGGCCCGGGCCCTCATCGACGACGGCCCCTACGTCGCCCCGGAGCTGACGGCCCTCGGCCTCGCCGACGGACGCCTCGGCGCTGAAGACCTGGACTCGGCCCTCGCCGAGAGGATGGGCGGAAGGTATCGACGCCGCGCGGCGCCCCCCGCCTACACGGCCCGCCGATGGGGAGGCGGCGCGCGGGTCGGGGTCGTGATGATCGACGGAGACATCGTCACCGGAGAGAACGTGGACATTCCGCTCCTAGGCATCCGGATGAGCGGGGCGGAGACCATCATAAGCACCCTCGACGGCCTCGTTGCCGACCCGCGGACCGAGGTGATCATCTTGCGCATCGATAGTCCCGGCGGCAGCGTGCTTGCGGCCGACCAGATCTTCCGGGCGGTGATGCGGGCCCGTCGGCACAAGCCCGTCATCGCCTCGATGGGGGCCGTCGCTGCGAGCGCCGCCTACGAAATCGCCGCCGGGGCCGATGAGATATGGGCCGACCCGGCGACCCTGACCGGGTCGATCGGAGTCTTCTTCATCAAGGTAGACCTCGTCGGCCTCGCCCAGAACATAGGCGTCAATCTCACGACCTTCGGCCGGGGACGCCACCACGGGCTCGACAGTCTCTATCGCCCCTTCACGCCCGAGGAGCGATCCATCGCCGCGGACAAAGTGCGCATCTGGTACCGGATGTTCTTGAACCGGGTGCATCAAGGACGCGGCATGCCCATCGCCGACATCGACGCCATCGCGCGAGGCCGCGTCTACAGCGGAGACCGGGCCCACAGCCTCGGCCTCGTGGATCGCCTCGGAGGCTTCGGTGGGGCCCTCGCCCGAGCGCGGCAGCTCGGGGGCCTCGCGGCCGATGTGCCGATCGTCGTCGTCCCCCAACGCCCGGTCACCTTGGTGGACTACCTCTTTGGCGTGGGGGCGTTTTCCCGCGACGGGGAGGGCGGTGATGCGACCGCTGCCGATGCACCGGCCCCCCTGTCCCCCGAAGTGGCCGAGCTCGCGGGCCTCGCGACGTTGCTGGCCCGAAGCGCCGACGGCCTGCCGGTTGCGCGCCTCGAGCAGGCGGTCGTCGGAACCCCCTAGAAGCGTCTAGGCGGGGGGTGGATTGGTTTGCCGGCTGCGCATGATGCGCAGTGCCTGAGCGCGTTCGCGGCGATGCATCGGCCCGTCGTAGAGTGCGAGCAGCTGCTCGAACGCCGCGTCGTAGCCGGCGCCGGTCGGGCCATCGAGTCGTCGCCAGAGGAACTTCTCGGCGGCCCGGTAGCGCTTGGCCTCGCGAAACGCCTCGGCCATCAGAGTGATGGCCCCGGCGTGGTCCGGGTTGGCCCGGGAGGCGCGGAGGGCATAGCTCGCCGCCAGCCGTGGGCGTCCGAGGTCTTCCCGGGCGATCTGCGCCGCGTCGAGGAGGGCCTTCACGCGGGCATCGCGATCGCCGGCGGCCTTGCGAGCCCGCTTCTTTGCTGCTCGGATCCTTTTCCGGGCGTCGCCCACCGCGGGGTCTCGGGGCAGAAAGCTGATGCGGGACTTCAGCAGCAGGAACGCTGCGAAGAGGATCACGGTAGCTAGGAGAGCCCAGCCTGCTGGTGTCGTGACGGCCACGGTGGGTGAAACCGTATGGCCGGACGGGGAGAGGGTCAATGCAGGCGTGACCGGGAGGCCGTTGGGAGGTTAGATTCCCCCCGATGAGACACCTGATGGCGTGTTTGGTGGGCCTCCTCCTCAGCTCGTTGGGCTCCTTGGTCTGCGTGGGATGTGGCGACGGCGGGGCGGCGACCGAGTCGACCGAGACTTCGGAGGCCACCACCGGCGAGGCACCGACCGAGACGACCGCCCCGGTCATGCCCGCTCCGGACCCGAACGATCCCATCGGCGTCGAGATGGCCCGCCGGGCCGAGCAGTTCGCTGCAAATACCGAGGTTTCGACGCCGGTCTTCCGCGGCTCCCTCGAGACCGGCCGCTTCCAGGACTATCAGGCCGTCCTGCGTTCGGACCGCTGCTTCAAGATCATCGGCGTCGGCGGAGCCGGCGTCGTCGACCTGGACCTCTTCCTATTCGACCCCCAGGGCACGCAACTCCAGGAGGACACGGCGACCGACGCCTACCCGGTCCTCGGTCTGAACCACCCCATCTGCCCCGACCTGCGCGGGGACTACCGGGTGCGGGTGCGCATGTTTGAAGGCAGCGGGGAGTTCGGCGTGCAGATCTTCCATTCGCCGTCGCTCTGACCTTAACAAGAAGGCGCCGCGTAGGCGGCCCGAGGCGGCAGCGCGCCGGAGGCGTGCAGAGCCGATAGGCCGACCGTAGCGGCGCCGGTAGTGCTTCGCAAGAAGGCGCCGCGTAGGCGGCCCGAGGCGGCAGCGCGACGCAGTCGAGCAGAGCCGATAGGCCGACCGTAGCGGCGCCGGTAGTGCCGCACCGTTCGCGTGTCCGCACCGTGTCCGCACCTTGTCCGTGTCCGTGTGCACATGAACGTGCACGAATTCACCGGGCACCCGTGGGACCTTCACGAGCTCGGGCACTCGGGACCCGGCACCGAAGCGGTGACCGACGCCCTTTCATGGCACATGAACTTGTTTCGCTATCTCATCGAGAAGCTCGACGAACGGGGCGTGCTCGATTCGACCGCCGTCGTATGTCTCTTCGAGGGCGGACACGGGCACGATCCAGCGAGCGGCAGATCCCACAGCTCACACTCCACGGAAAACATGGCCGCCCTGGTGGCGGGCGGCGCCGGAGGCCTCACGCGCGGGGAGCACATCGTCGCCCCGCCCGACGCCAACCACCCCGCGAATGTACTCATCACCGCGATGAACGCCGTCGGCGTAAGCGCCGACTCGTTGGGCGAGGTCAGCGGCGCGATCCCCGCGCTCCGCAGGGGGTGACGCGCAACGTCGGGCAGCGTCAATGCGGCGGTGGTCGGCGACTCGACAGGAAGCGTCGCGGTCCGTCGGCGTCGACGAGACTGGCGAGCCCGAGGCTCGTTTCCTTGCGACTGATGAGCAGGGTCACGGCCGCAGTGCGGGGCGTGATCTTCAGCGCATGCTCGCCGACGAGCCGCGTCGTCCGGTGATGCGTGAGGCCGAGAATCAGGAGCTCGCCCTCGGCGGCACAATCAGCGATCGCACCGATCAGATCATCGGACAGGATGATCTCAGCCGTCGGTGCCCCGGGTGTCTCCTCGTCGGCGAAAACATTCAACTCCCGTTCTGCGGCCTGACGTGCCGACTCCGATGTGTTCGCCGGCAGCACGCGCACGAAGTGAACGGGCCTCTCTCGCGTCCGGCGTAGGCTGCCGAGAAGTCGGGCGCGCAAGTCATCGTGGGGCGCACCCGGGCGGACGGCGACGACGATGCGCGTCGTCGCGCTCAACGTCCATCGTGGGCGCCCGCGCATGACGACGACGTCGCACTCGACCTCGCGGAGGAGAGACTCGAGGCGCTCGACGTGTTTCTGCTCGTCGAGGGAGGCAATGCCGAGGAGCAGGCTCTCGCACTTTCGGACCCGGACCACGCGTGCAATCTCCGCCCAGGGATCTTTGGCGATGGTCACGAGGGTCTCGGGCTGATGGCCGCTCACGAGGGCAGCCGTCAGCGCTTCGCGGACCACGTTCTGGCTGTCCTCGAGAACGCCAGGCGTCTCTGACGCGATGAGCGAGGCAGGGTCCGGTGGTCGCATGACGTTCAGCAGGACGACCCTGCCGACGACGCGAGGCGCGAGCGCGTTGGCGACGGTCACGAGGCCGGCGGCGCTCGCCGGATTGGCGATGGGAACGAGAACCAATGGGCTCCGGCCCCGGAGGCGACTGAGCTGCGGATCGGCAGCCTCGGCCGACGCGTCCACGGCCTGGGCGCTCTTGGCGAAGAGCGACATGTAGAGGATTCCCCCGAGGCCCAGCCAAATCGCCACGATCGCCGCGGCCGAAGGCACGACGACGGCCTGGAATAGCGCGAGCGTCACACACGCGCCGCCGCCGATGACCTGCACCAGCGGGAACCATGGCGTCCGGAACGCACCCTCGATATAGGCGCGCTTCCGCGCGAGGAAGCTGGTCATATGAGCGAGCGCGAACGCGAGAAGGAAGATCAGGCTCGCCGCCGCGCCGGCAGTCGCGATATCCGGCACCATCAAGAGGATCCCGACGAGAGCGAGCACACTCGCGTAGATTGCGATGATGGGCGTCCCGCGTTTGGCGTGAAGAGTGGCCAGGACGCGAGGCAACGTCCGATCTCGAGCCATCGTGAGCGCCACCCGGCTCGCGGCGAGAACGTTGGCGGCGAGGGCCGAGAGCGTGGAGAGCACCGCCGCGACCATGACCATCCAATAGCCGACGGGGCCGCCGAAATTGCGAGCAGCATCAGCCATCAGCGTGGCGGCGCTCTCACGGCTCATCGAGGCAATGTCAGTGCCCGCGGAGACGCCGACGGTCGTGACGATGAAGAGCAGCGGCAGGTAGACGATGAGACCGATGCCGAGCGACAAGAGCATTGCGCGCGGGATGGTGCGCTCCGGCGACTTCACCTCGCCGCCTACGGCCGCGATGAGATCGAACCCCTGAAGTGCGATGAAGGTGAAGCCCATTGCCGAGACGAGACCGCCGAACCCGTGAACGAAGAACGGCTGGGTCGTCTGCGCCACGGTCCCCGAGGGAGCCCGGGCGATGGCCCAGATGCCAATGCCGATCAGGAGCGCGAAGATGACGACCTTGCCGACCGTCTCGAACTGGCCACCTCCGCTCCCTTTTCGGATCATCGCCAGCGTGTAGAAGCCGGTCGCGAGAACGGCGAACCCGAGGATGACGATGCGTCCCTCGAGCCAGACCGGCACCTCGGCGCCCGCCGCGACGATGACCTCCCGAATGATCGCGGTGGCGTACTCGGCGAAGCCGAGGGCGTACAAGACGCCGGCCACGATGTACGCAAACCACAGGACCCAGCCGACGCCGAACGCGGCGCGAACCGTGAGGACCTTCTTCGCGAACGTATAGGCCCCGCCAGACTCCGGAAAAGCGCTCGCCATCTCGGCGAAGCTGAGCGCGGTGAGAACCGCGATGACCCCGTTGAGGGCGAAGGCGACGATGGCGCTCGGCCCGGTGGCCTCGAAGGCGACGCCGCCGAGAACGAAGATCCCACCTCCAACGATGGCGCCGACACCGACCATCGTGGCGCCGAGCAGGCCAATCCTGCGCCCATCGGCTCCACTCTCGACGTCACTCACCGCCGGAGGCTACCAGAGAACAACGCTAGGCGAGTTTAGCCGTCGGCGCCCCCGGTCCACATCCCGCAGGTGGAAAATCAGGACCGCGTCCGCGGCCTCCCGCGGGTACTCCGTCGGAGGAGGCAGGCCCTTCATCGTGGGGCACTCGCGGCGTCACCCAGGAGCGCGGGGCAGCCCAACCGAAGAGCCTCGACGACCCGGTGGTGCACCTTGCTCTGGTGGCGTGATTTCCGGAACACCAGGTAGAGCGGAGTCATCAGCGGCATGAACCCCGGGACGCGGCGCAGCCCCTCGACCTCGTCGATGAGGTGGGCCGAGACCACGGCCCGTCCCCAGCCCGCCGCGACCCCGTCGAGGATCCCGTAGATATCGTCCATGTACGAGCGGTGCTCACCCGCGAAGGTGCGCCCGTTGACCCGGAGGAAGCGCTCGGTGGTCGTATCCTCGGCGTCGTGGTCGAGGTAGCAGTCGTCCCGGATCAGCTCGCCCTCGGGCTCGACGAGGACGTTGGTCTCTTCGCCGAGGGGGAGGTTCTCGAGGCCCGCCTCGGGGAGCTCCCGGTCGATGACGATCATGTCCGCCTCGCCGTTCCGGAGGAGCCGCGGTAGCTCATCGAGCTCCCGGGAGAAGAGATGCACGGTGAGCTCCTGCGCGGGGTGGACGAGGGGGGTGAGCGCCGGCAGCAAGACCGAGCGCGTCACGGACGAGTAGCCGGCGATCCGGACAGCTCCCCGGAGCGCCTCCGGGTCCGAGGCCGGGGCGACGAGGCCGGCGAGCATCTCGTGCTCGAGGGCCTCCCGGGCCCGAGCGTAGCGCAGGAGCACTTGGCCCTCGGAGGTCAGGCGCACCCGGTCCCGGTCTCGGACGAAGAGGGTCGCCCCGAGGTCGTCCTCGAGCTTGCTCACCCGCTGGGAGATAGCCGACTGGGTGATGCCGATACGCGCTGCCCCCCGGGTGAAACTCGCTTCTCCGGCCACTGCGGAGAAGGCCTCGAGACGATATGAGTCCAGAAATGACACGGAAAACAGCCTAACATCACCGTGGCTAATCCTAAGAGCAGAAAGATTCATTTCACATGACGGGCCGCGCGATGGATTCAAGGAGCATGGACTCCCGCGTCAACCTCCCCGCTCGCTTCTCCCTCCTGCGAGGCCCCGTCGCCCTGGCCGCCTTGACCGCGCTCGTGATTCTCGGTGCCGGCTGCGCGCTCTCGCACCTGGGCGAAGAGCCCGAAGAGACAACGGCCGGCCCCTG
>JAFDCW010000851.1 GCA_019312705.1 Deltaproteobacteria bacterium | reverse complement strand
ATGGTGTCGAAGCGTAGGCCCGCGTCGCGGGGCACCCGGGTGCTGCTCGAGTCCTGAATGAACGCCGGGCCCTGAGACTGACCGAACATCTTGTACATCGTCAGGCGACCCGTGAGACGCACCGAGTCGATGGGCTCGGCCGAGAGGCTGAGGCGCATGCGATGGGACCAGATTTCGGCGTTGGTCTGCTCGATGGTGTTGGTGACCGGCTGGAGGGGGCTGTCCTTGTTGTACGGGTCGGCGTCGGGCCCCGTGTAGATGACCGAGTTGAGGATCATCCGGTAGTCGGCACCGAACTGGATGCGGTCGAGCAGCGACTGACGCTCGACCTGGTCGACCCGGTCTTCGAGGTCGAGCAAACGGTCCTCGAGGGCGTAGTCGTCCTCCTCGTAGGTCTCTTCGGGGGCCTGAACCGCCGGCAGAGGGACAGGTTCCGGTTCGTCCGGAATGACCCGCATCTGTCCGCCGGACTCTTCGGAGTCGACGCCGCGGTCGTCGGCGCCGGGGGCCTGAGCGGAGGCGGTTTGGACCGCTACCAGCGCGAGGATAGCGGCAAGCATCATGGTGGATAGTGAGCGGGTCATCGGACTCCTGCGGCAGTATCGGATTGAACGTCTGCGGCGTTGGCGACGAGATAAGCTTTGACGTCAGCCAACTGCCGCACGCTGAAGCTCTGGCCCAGCATTGCCCGGCGCCCGTGGCGTCCGGTGGCAAAGTATCGGGTCCACTGCGTCTGGGTGTAGCGCCGTGGGTTGATGGGCCCGGCCGTGCTGCCATGGCACCGGCCACACCGTGAGGACGTGAGGCCGCGGCCCGCAGACGCGCTGCCCAACATGGCGCTGGGCACCCGGATGTCTCCGCGTCGCGCAGGCTGCGAGGGGGCTGCAGGGGCGGCTGCGACGGCCTGAGGGGCGGCCTGGAGGGACGCCATCAGGGCGGGGTTTCGGCCGGCAACGGGGGTCACCCGGGCCGACCACGGTCGGTACCCATCGAGGCTCGCCGAGATTCGATACTCACGGTTTGGCTCGAGTTCGATGTTCATGATCGGTGAGGTTCCGCGCGGCCGACCGTTCACCAGGACCTGGGCGCCGGAGGGGGTGGTGACGATGTTGAGGGTCGCCGTCCGAGGCGCGCCGGGGGCGAGCTCCAGCCGAACATCGCGAGAGCCGTTTGGTTCGACGGTCGCCTCGCGGGTGGAGGTGCTGAAGCCGCTCGCGCTCGCGCGGACCGTGTGGGTGCCCGGGGAGAGATCGGACACGGTCACCGGTGACGAGCCGCCGA
Organism: Deltaproteobacteria bacterium; assembly: GCA_019312705.1. The sequence goes on along the minus strand of JAFDCW010000851.1, from coordinate 3,075 downwards.
TGGTGACGCCATCGACGGCGACGGTCGCCGAGGACGGCGAGTAGTAGATGACCAGGCGGCCGGAGCGGCCCGTGGGTGCAGCGGCCGCGGCGGACGCCCCGCGCTGCCCCATACCCCGACGTTGTGCGAAACGACGCCCCCCCATCGCGGCCGCCACCGCCGCGACGTCTCCGTCGCCGGTGTCCTCGACGATTTCGTCGGGCACGGTTTCCTCCGCGTCGGCGTAGAGCAGGTCTTCGGTGACCTCTTCGAGAACCAATCGGAGTTCACGGCGCCCCTCAGCGGGCATCTGCACGGTCTGGCGGACGGTCTCGTAGCCGTCGAGGGCGACCTCCACGGTGATGACCTCGGCTTCACCCCGGGCGATGAAGACGCCGTCGGGGCCCACTTGCTGGGCGACGAGGGCACCGTCGACTTGAACGGTCGTGCCCTCGGGGGACGTATGCACGATGTCCAGGGCAGCATCGAAGGCTTCTTCTCGTGCATGACGAGACCGCTGGGCACGCTGCCCATGCCGGTCGAGCCAGCGTCGGAGAAGGCGCCGATTGCCCCCGGCGACGTGAACATCGGAGCGACCTCGCTGTGGTCGCCGAGGTCGCCGGCCGTGACCTCCTGGGCGACCTGGCCCTCGACGGCGAGGCGCCGCTCGTGGGCTTCGCGAAAGCCGGCGCGCAACCACTCGCCGACGTCTTCGCTCCCGGCGACGATGCCCAGCTCCTGGGTCGCGTGGCGCAGTTCGTTGATGAAGCCTTCAGCGGTCGGAGTGCGCTTCGCGAGGTCACGCTCCACCGCGCGCATCACGACGCCGTCGAGCTCCTTGGGCACCCCCTTCAGGACCTGGCTCGGAGGCACGATCTCTTGCTCCATCACCGCCTTGATGACGTCCGACGGCGTCTTGCCGCGGAAAAGCCGTTGCCCCGTGAGCAGCTCGTGCATGATCACGCCGAGGGAGAATACGTCCGTCGCAGGGAAGACCTCTTCGTAGCGCACGCGCTCCGGGGCGGAATAGGCGAGCTTGACCCGCATGTCGTCGGGGCGAGCATAGACGTGATGGGTATTGGCCTTGGAGAGACCAAACCCGTCTAGCTTGGTCAGCCCCTCGTAGCTGACCAGGATCTGCTGCGGCGAGACCTCGGCGTGCACGATCCCGAGGGGCTGCCCATCGAGGTCCGTGGCTTCGTGGGCGTAGGACAGCGCCGACGCGACGTCGTGGATCATCTGGCAGACGACGGCCGTCGGGATCTGACGCTCCTGCTTGCGGATGTCCCGGCTGATGAAGAGCAGCTCTTCGGCGCTCAAGTACTCCGTGACGAGGAAGTAGACCTCCCCCTCTTGGCCGACCTCGAGGGTCTCGACCACGTTCGGGTGGCGCAGCTGCCCCGCCTGCCTGGTTCCTTCGAGGAAGAGCTGAATGTAGTGCCCGTCGTTGATCAGCTCACGACGGAGGCGGCGCACGACGACGAGGCGCTCGAGGCCGGCCATGCCGACTTGCTGAGCGAGAAAGGATTCGGTAGTCGGACCCTTCGCCAGGCGGCGCACGGGACGGTAGCGGTTTAAGGTCATCGGGGGGACTCCATTACGGGCACGTCATTCATCGCTACCTGCATGGACACGGAATCCAGCGTTGTACTGGCTGGGGAGCGGCCGGCCCGGCCGGCGACGAAGGCCACGACGACGAGAGCGACGAGGACCAGCACGACGGCCAGCACGATGAGAGGCATCTTCCAGCTGGGCGCTGACTTCTCGACGACGCTGAAGCGCTGGTAGTAGGCGTCCGAACCGACGCCGCCGGGGGCGTGGGGGCCCGGGCGAGAGCCGCCCTGGCTGCCCGGGTAGCTCGGGAAGCTCGAATTGAACTTGTGAGGGCGCAAACCCGAAATCGAGCTCGGGCGGCTGCCGGGGTGGCTGCCGGGGTGGCTGCCCGGGCGGCTGCCGGGATAGCTCGCCGGATGAGATGTGCGTAGATACGCCGGAGCCCCTCCAGCCGCGGCCTGGCCGGCGACGGCCTGGTTTCGCGAGATCGCGATCGCTTCCTTCTCGAGGGCCAAGCGGCTCTCGAGGTTCTTCGGGAAGGTCGCCTTCATCCATTGGGCAAGGTCCTTCGCGGTGACCTTGGCCATCATGTCGGCCATCACGACGCTGAGCTGCTTGCGCACGATGTCAGCGGTCGCGGTCCGGGCGGCGACATCCCGCTCGAGGACACCCATGACGATTTCGTCGAGCTCCGCGGGAACGTCGGGGTTCACCTCGCTCGGCTTCTTGATGGGGTCCGAGAGCACACAACGGAGAGTCGCCGCGGGGCTTTCCCCCTTGAAGAGGCGCTGCCCGGTGAGCATCTCGTGCAACAGAATGCCGAGGGCAAAAACATCAGAGCGTGAATCGAGCGGCTTGCCGCGAATCTGCTCGGGCGAGCTGTAGGGGTACTTGCCCTTGATGGTGCCGGGCTTGGTATACGTCGAGTGCGCGCTCGCTTTGGCGACGCCGAAGTCGATGAGCTTGACTTGCCCGTCGTAGGTCACGAGGACATTGGACGGCGCGACGTCTCGATGCACGAGGTTGAGGGGCCGTCCCTTGGCGTCCTTCGCCGTGTGGGCGTAGTAGAGCGCCTCGGCCAACTTGGTGATGATGTGGAGGGTGATCGGGAGGGGAATGCGGAAGGTGCCGTCCCGCTGAGCACGAACCAGGCGCCGCAGGTCTTCGCCGCGCAGGTATTCCATCGCGACGGTGAAGACCTCTTCATCGCGATGGATGTCGAGGATGCTGACGATGTTCGGGTGGCGCAGCTTTGCGGCGAGGCGTGCCTCGTCTAGGAACATCTGGACGAAGTGCCCGTCGTCGAGGAGGTGCGGCAGCATGCGCTTGACCACCACCAGCTTTTCGAAACCCCCGGCCCCCTGCTGCATGGCGAGGTAGACCTCCGCCATGCCCCCGACGGCGATACGTTTTCCGAGTTTGAATGAGCTCGACACGCTAACTGTTTCAGACTGGGTTTGGGACGATGCGCATTCAGCTCCGTATGCTATGATGAAATATCATGATACAGTAGTGAAACACAAGTTGAAATGCCCGACGGAC
>JAFDCW010000850.1 GCA_019312705.1 Deltaproteobacteria bacterium | reverse complement strand
CGGGCTGCCGATCTCTCCGGCGAGGACCAAGGCGACGAGCAGCGTCAGCAAGGGCGAGATGAGGGGCACCTTGGTCGATGAGAGCACCCGGGGGCGCGCCCGCTGCATGGCCTCGATCCAGAAGGCGACGTTCGATACCGGGGTGATGCGCGGCGTTCGGCGCAGGAGATAGAGCAGCAAGACGACGATCGCCGTGCCGGAGAGGGCTGCGACCATGGCCCAGAGGGGGAGGGCGGCAAAGCTCACTTTGCTCCTCCGAGGGCCGCCCGGACCAGCCTGTCCGTCGCCAGGTCGCTTTCCACTTCGACGAAACGACCACCCACGCGCAGCGCGGCTTTTCGACAAGCGTCGACGTGTTCCCGGATGACTTGAGCGTACGCCTTCAGCAGCTCTCGGCTGACCCGGAGTCGAAGTCGCTCGCCGTTTTCAGAATCGACGAGCTCGACCTCGCCGCGCAGCTTGGGCCGGTCGTCCCCTTTGTCACCGACGCGCACCACGTGCACTTGGTGGCCGAGGGCTCCGAGCAACTTGAATCCGTCTTCCCATCCCTCGGGCGCCATCAGGTCCGTGACGACGATCACCACGCCGTGGGTCGCGAAGCGCCGGGCGAAGGTGTGCGTCGCCTGCACGAAGTTCGTCTCGCCTCCTTCTTCCATCGCGCCGAGGAACTTCTCGAGGGCGGGGAACTGACCGCGGTGCCGTAGCGTCGAGGACGGGTGCGCGGCGTCGGTGCTGAAGGGGATGACGTGGACCGCATCGAACTGCTTCATGCCGAGATATGAAAACGCCGCGGTGAGGCGCCGCGCGACGTCGACCTTCGGCGGTTGGCCCATGAGCATCGAAGACGAGAGGTCGACCATCACGTAGACCCGCGCGTCGCGTTCTTCTTCGAACTGCCGGATCGTCAGCTGGCCGAGGCGGGCGAAGGCCTTCCAGTCGATGCGTCGGAAATCGTCGCCGGGCACGTAGTGCCGGTGGTCGGCGAACTCGAGGCCGTTCGCGAGCACCGGTGAGCGGTGCCCCCCCTGGCGCCCCGCGGTCGCCTTCGGGGGGACCGGGAGCCGCAACCGGTCGAGGAGCCGGCGGGTCGCGCGATCGAGGAGCTTCACTTGCCCTTGGGGCGTGGGATTTCGTGGAGGATTTGCTCGACTAGGGAATCGCTCGTCGCGTCATCGGCGATGCCGTCGAAGTTGATGAGGATGCGATGGCGCAGGCACGGGAAAGCCGCACGCTGAATGTCTTCGACGGCGACGTTCATGCGCCCGTCGAGGAGCGCGAAGAACTTGGCGACGAGGATCACCGACTGGGCCGCTCGGGGGCTTGCGCCGCACTTCACGTACCTGCGCACCGCCGCTGGCGCCTTCGGCGTCTCGGGGTGCGACGCGAAGACCAGGCTCACCGCGTACCGGGCGATGAAGTCCGCCACGGGCACCTGACGAATGGTGCGCCCGGCGGCGACGATTTCGTCCCCGGTCGCGATGGGGCGAATTTCGGCTTCTTCGGTGCCGGTCGTCCGGGCCACGATGTCCAGGACCTCCTGCTCCGTCGGGAAACGGATCAGCAGCTTCATCAAGAACCTGTCGAGCTGGGCCTCGGGCAGCGGGTAGGTGCCCTCCTGGTCGATGGGGTTCTGGGTCGCGACGACAAAGTACGGGGAGTCGAGCTTGTACGTCTCGGTGCCGAGGCTGACCTGACGCTCCTGCATCGCCTCGAGGAGGGCGGCCTGGGTCCGCGGTGAGGCGCGGTTGATCTCGTCCGCGAGGATGACGTTCGCGAAGAGCGGGCCCTTCTGGAGGTTCATCTGCGGCCGGCCGTCCGCGTCGATGTGCACCATGTGGGTGCCGAGGATGTCTGCGGGCATCAGGTCCGGCGTGAACTGGATGCGGGAGAAGTTGAGATGCACCGCGTCCGACAGGGACTTTGCGAGCAGCGTCTTGCCGATGCCCGGTACGCCTTCCATCAGCACGTTGCCGCCCGTGAGCAGCCCGGCGGTCAACCCGTCGACGGCCTCCTTCTGCCCAACCACGCGCCGGCCCACCTCGGCGGTGAGCCGTTGGCAGAGGTCGCGGACTTCGTCGAAGGGATTCAAGTTTCGGACCGAGTTGCCATCTGCCATCAGCGAGTGTCCTCTCCTCGGGGGGCGCCGTCACGGCTTTGTTGGCGCCGTCCCAAATTCTCCAAGTACCGTCGAACGAAAGCGCGCAGCGACGCCGGGATGTCCTCTTCGCGACCCACTCCCGGCCCGAGCTCCCCGGAGCCCTCGACCAGGCTGCCGTTGCCCGACGGGGCGCCGAGGTCGACGCCTCCCACACGGAAGTTTCCCGACCCCTGTCCGTGCCCCATACCGGGGAGCAGGCCGTCGTTGCGCGTATCGGCCCCCGCCTGGGCGTTTTGGCCGGGCCGCGTTCCGGGGTCCACGGCGGTCGCTTGGCCGACCGGGTCGCCCCCGGCCCCTTGGTTGGGGGTTCCGCCGCTGCCGGTGCCGAAGCCCTGGGTAGGCCCGCCGCCAGTGCCGTTGGCCTGGCCGCCTTGGCCATTTTGACCCTGGCCTTGGCCATTTTGACCCTGGCCTTGTCCCTGACCCTGGCCTTGTCCCTGACCCTGGCCTTGTCCCTGACCCTGGCCT
>JAFDCW010000849.1 GCA_019312705.1 Deltaproteobacteria bacterium | reverse complement strand
GATCCAACCCCAGAAGAAGAGGCCTTCTCCGGCGAGGTGGTACTGCATGGCGAGGGCGCCGAGGGGGACTCCGTTGAAGATGAGTACGGCTACGGTGCCGAGGCCGAAGGTGATTCCGAGGGCAAAGACCAGGAAGGTCACCTTGATGTTGTGGGTGAAGAGCATGCTCGCGAAGGCGACGGCTCGTTGACCATCCGACAACCCGCCGCCGCTCTCTTCTTCACCGACCCGCTCCCTCGGCGTCTGCCCTTGGTGTTGTTCCGGGATGAGCACCCCGAGGGCGCCCGGATCGATCGCCGTGAACGTCGCTCCGAAGGCGGCCCCGCCGAAGAGCAGGACTGCCGCCAGGGCGATTGCCCGGCTCTCCCGCCGAAAGAGCTGTGGAAACCCTATCGTATAGAAGCGGCGGAGCCGGCCCGGAAGGGGGGACCGTCGCTCTCCGTGGAGCTGGGCGTACGCCCGGGCCACGAGGTCGTTGAGGTAGTCCACGACGGTCGCGTCGACGAGCTCCGCCCGGGCCCGCACGAGGTCGCCTGAGGCTCCGCGGTAGAGCTTGCCGAGGCGCCTCGCGGCGGGGAGGTCGAGGCTCCCGAGGCCGCGCTCTTCGACGTCGCGGAGGAGCGCCGCCAGAGCCTCCCACGAGGGGCTGCGCTCTCGCACGAAGCGTCCGACGTCGAAGCCGTGCATGGAGAAGGGGTACCACGTTCTGATATCGTCGGTCCCGGATGCGCGACGTTTACGTCATCACCACGCCGGAGAACGTGGACTTCGAGTTCGAGGTTGCCGGGGTCACGTCTCGGGCTCTGGCGTGGTTCATCGACCTGCTGGTCATGATGGTTGGCTTCGTCGTCGTCGCCATGCTCTTGTCCCAGGCCCAGGCCCTGCTCGGGGGGCTTGCCGAGGCCTTGGCCTACATCGCCATGTTCGTCATCCAATGGGGCTACGGCACGGTCCTCGAGGCGGGGTGGCGGGGGCAGACCGTCGGCAAGCGCATGCTCGGCTTGCGCACGATCTGGAGCGGGAGGGAGACCATCAGCGCGCCGGCGCTCTACGGAACCGGCGCCGTGGCTGTGTTCCTCGACCCCCGGGGGCGCCGCCTCGGTGACCTGGCGGCCGGCACCATCGTGGTGCGTGAACGAAAGGCACCGAAGCCCGGCGCCGTGGTTCCGGCGTCCGAACGGCATAACACCTTCATCGTCGACCCCGGGGTCGTGCACGCCGTGCGCCGGATCACCCCGCCAGAGCGGGACGCGATGGTGGCCCTCGGGCTGCGCCGGGAGACCTTGCCCCTCGACGTGCGCCACGATCTCTTCGGGCGCCTCAGCCGGCACCTCGAGGTGCGTCTGGGGGTGTCGCGGCCTTCTTTCTTCTCAGAAGAGCGCTTTGTTCTGAACCTGACCGCCGTGGTCCTCGCCCAGGGCTAAAGCACATCTCGATAGCCCCTCGGTCGGGGCCAATGAGATTTGCTCTAGGCGGCGTGGGTCGTGGCCAAGAGGATGGCGCAGTGGCCTCGCTGGCCGAGCTTGAGGCGCGCGCAGAGCTCGACGAGGTCGTCATCGACGTCGACGACGGCGCCGCTTTTCGCGTGGCCCGTCGACTGATCGTAGGCACAGCCCTCGAGGGCGACCCAGCGGCCTTTCAGCTCGCCGCTTTGGCAGATTTCGTCCCAGCTCTTTCGATCCATCGAGTACTCCAGCTTTCCCTTACGGGATGCCCTGTTCTTATGGCCCAAGAGAAGAAAGCTGCGGCCCGAGTCCCGATCCGCGGACGGACTTTCACCCCGCCGGGGCCGTCACGCAAGGCGAAAACCCGGCGCGTGCGGAGCTGAGTACGGATGCGCCCGGGGAGGGCGGGCTGCTCAGGGCCGTTGGCACCAATCGGGGGAGAAATGGGTGGCCGCTCGCCGCTCCGCTCCGGCCGTGCGCAGCTGTCGGTAGAGCTGTTGGGCCTGCGGACAGCGCCCCTGTTGCAAGAGCACGCCGACCCGCTGGTAGCCTTCGGTGGTGAGGCTGGTCCGGACGCGACGCACCCCGGAGTCGTTGCGTCCGAGGGAGGCCTGGGCCCGAACCAGCGCGGCCGCCGCGCCGGTCACGTCGTGGCGACCGATCGCTGCGGTGGCTCGGCGGAGCAGGTCGGCGCCGGCGCCACCGCCCATCGCGGTCATCGTGTTCATCGTGTTCATCGTGGGCCGTCCCATAGCGGGGCGGTCCATCGTAGGGGTTTCCATGGTTGGGGGCGCCGTTTCGACCTCGACCGGTGGATCGGGCGTCGCGACGGCCTCCATGGTCGGGGAACCGGTGTCCATGGTCGGGTTGGTATCGGGAGTGCTGGGAACCATGGGGTTCCCGCCGACCGGAGTGGCCGTCCCCGTGACCGGGAGCCCCGTCGTCTGAGTCTGGGCGTTTGCTATGGGCCCGGTGACCTCGCCGGTGTCTCCCTGCGGGCTCCACCAGTAAAGGCCGCCGGCGGCGCCCCCGCCGATGACGAAGAGCATGATCACCAGGATGGCGATGATCTTGCCCGCACCGCCGCCGCGTTGGGGCAACTCCATCGAGTCGTAGGTCGGGTTCGAACTCACGCCCCCGTAGGTGCCCTGGGGCGGGGAGTTGTAGACGTTCGGGGCTGGCATGGTGCCCGACTGGGGCATCGGGCCGGGGGTGCCGACGGGTGTTCGCGGCGTCGGCGTCGCCCCCGTCTCCGAGGCCCGCGGGATGGAGCCCCCGGTCGATGACGTGGCCATCGTCCACGCCGACTGAGCGTCTTGGTAGCCGGTGAAGCTCTGGAGGAATTCGAGGGCCGTCGACTGGCGATCGTCGCGGTTCTTCGCGAGAGCGCGCATCACCGTCGCGCGTTTGTTTTCGGGGAGGTTCGCGAGGGTCGGAAAAGTCGAGAGAGGCTTCGGCTGCGCCGTGAGGTGCTTCGTCGCCCACTCCCACGGCGTCTTGGCTTCGAAGGGTAGGGTCCCCGTGAGCATCTCGAAGGTCATGATGCCGAGGGAGTAGATGTCGGACCGGGCGTCGAGGGCCTGGCCGCTGAACTGCTCGGGGCTCATGTAAGGCGGCGTGCCGAGGACCATGCCCTGCTTCGTCAGCTTCTGTTGGCTCTCGTCCTCAGCTTCGCTGCGCTTCGCGATGCCGAAGTCGAGGACCTTCACGAAGTCGGTCTGGCCTCCACGGTTCGTGAGCAGCACGTTCTCCGGTTTGAGGTCTCGGTGGACCACTCCGATCTGGTGAGCCTCGTTGAGCGAGCCACAGATCTGGATGAGGATCTTGTCGACCCGGCCTGGGTCGAGGGGGCCTCGGGCGAGCACGTCGGCGAGGGCCTCGCCCTCGATGAACTCCATGACGATGAAGAGCGTCTTGTCGTCGAGCTCGCCGAAGTCGTAAAAGTTGATCGTGTTCGGGTGCTGGAGTTCGATGACCGTCGACGACTCGCGATGGAAGCGTGCGACGAGCTGCGGGTCCCCGATGAGCTCCGGGTGCAGGGTCTTGACCGCGACCTTCCGGGTGGCCGTGCCCATCTTCTGCTCGGCAACGTAGACCTTGCCCATGCCCCCTTCGCCGATGACCTTGATGATGCGGTAGCGGCCTTCGAGGATCTTGCCGATGAGCGGGTCGCCGCTGTCCACGGCGTCT
>JAFDCW010000155.1 GCA_019312705.1 Deltaproteobacteria bacterium | reverse complement strand
TTGCGGTGATGACACTGCGCCGACCGACTCCGGCGCGGTGACCGATAGCGGCACGGCGACCGACACGGGCACGGTCGCCGACGCGGCCCCCGACGCCGCCGACGACTCGGGCATGGTCGCGCTCTACGGCGGCCCCCCCGCGGACTCCGGGGCGGATGCCGGCGACCCCGGTGATGCCGGTGACGCCGCCATGATGGACAGCGCCACCGGTGCGCTCTACGGCGGCGCCCCGGTCGACGCGGGCTGACACGCCCCATGCATTGAGCGGCCGCTCTCTCTCGGGGGCGGCCGTTTTCAATTCTTCGAGAGGCGGCAGCTTCAGAACTGGCTGCCAACTCCGAAGTGCACGCCCCAGATACCTCCGTCGTCGAAGGCGAAGCCCGCCGGTTCGTCGAGGTTCATGGTGAAGGCGAGGGCGAGGAAGAGGTTGTCGAGCCAGATGCGGCCGAAGAGTTGAAGGGAAGTCTGGAGCAGGTCGCCGGAGCCGGTGGGCAACCACGCCAGCGAGAGGCTGAGGCCGAGGCGCAGGAGGTCCGGGACTACCCACGCGCCGCCGACTGTTCCTTCCACGAAGAGGTCGGTGTCCGTGCCTTCGTCACCGACGGGGATCATCGGCGCGACTCCCGCCTCGCCGAAGACGTCGAAGGCCTCGGCGAAGCGATGGCTCACGGTCCCCCGGAGCACCAACGACAGGCGCTCCGGCGCCCACAGCCAGAGACGGCGGTTCCCGTGGGTTGCTGCCGATGTCGCGAAGGCGAGGCGCATCGCAGACTGTTGCTCCGGGTCGACGTCGTCGGGTACCCACCCGGTTGGCAGGGCGATGTCGAAGCCGACGGTCCCCGAGGTGGCCTCGTGGCGCAGACGTTTGTGGGCCCCGAGGGTAAGGTTCGCGAAGCGGATGAGGGTCGTGCCCGGGTCCATCGGCCCCGAAAGGCCGGAGACGTCGACGTAGCTGAGGGGAATCACGAAGTGCCCACCCCAGCCATCGGCGATGTCGTAGTGGCCCCGGCCGACCGGCGAGAGGCTGACCAGGTTGCCCCCGGCCGGCTTGCCGACGAAGACCGCCGTCCACAGGCTCATCTCCCCCCGGCCGCTCCAGACCGGGTCGTCGCCGGGACGCACCTGGTTCTGAAAAGACAGCGGCCCCTCCCTCTCGTTGATCGTCTGGGCGCGGGCGACCCCGGCGCCTCCGATCAGAAGGAGCGTCACCGCGAGGGCCCCAAGAGCCATGTCGCAAGGCGTTCGCATCGAGGCGTGGTTAGCACGTGGCAAGCCGTGCTGCTCCCTACAATAGTGCCGGCGAGGGCGGGTCTCGTGCGTCTTCGTCATCCCGGAAACGCGTGAGCACACCTATGCGAATACCGCCGGGCGCTCGCACTCCCGGGGACCCCGAAACTCCCTCCCCGGGGGCGCCTCGCTCATGTATGGTCCCCCCCGTGCGCCGCTACGGACCCATTCTGATCGCCGCCCTCGCTGCGTTCGCGACCCTCGGTGACGGGGCCGTCGCCCGGGCGACTCCCCAAGATATCTTCGGCTACGGCGGGCGGTCTCCGGGCCTCGCGTTCACCGGCGTCTCCTACGCCGACGACTACGAAGCGGCGTTCCTCAACCCGGCAGGTTTTGCTCGGGCGCGCCGTCGGGCGATCTATCTCGGGCTCTCGGCGGGGACCTATCAGCTGAGCCTCGACGGCGAACGTTACCCCGCCGAGGCGTCCCGCGGCATGACCATCGGCTTCACCCTGCCTTTGCCCTTCGGCGATGTGCTCGAAGACCGCTTGGTCCTCGGCGGCGGATTCTTCACGCCCTCGTCGGTGCTGCTCAACGGCTCCGTCTACCTGGTCGAGACGCCTCAGTTCAACGTCCTCGAGCGCTCCCAGGCCGCGGCCATCCAGGTGGGCCTCGGTATGGATTTTCATGGCTGGGTCGACGGCCTGCGCATCGGTGTTTCGGTGAGCGTCGCCGCCGACGTGGTCGGCGACATCGTCGTGCGCCTCGACGAGACCAACGCCTTCAGCTCGGTCGTCGAGACCCAGCTGGTGACGGCCTACGCGCCGATCCTCGGAGCGTCCTACGACCAGGAGAGCTGGGGCGTTGGGGCGACCTATCGCTTTGAGCTCGACGGCAAGATGGACCTCGCCATCGTCGCCGAGGACCTGCCCATCGAAATCCCCGAGTTCTTCGTCGGGGGTTCGGTGCACTACGATCCCGCGGCGCTCGCCGTCGAGGGGTTCTGGAAACCTCTCGACCCCTTGATGCTCGTGCTCCAGGTCCAGACGCGCTTCTGGAACAACTACGGGGGGCCCCAGCGCCAGGTGTCAGGGACGAGCAGCGTTCCGCCGAACCCGGACTATTCGGTCACCGTGTCGCCTCGGGTCGCCGCCGAGTGGACGTTCGCCGAACGCCGCGGTATCGCCGGCGAGTTGCGCCTCGGCTATGCCTTCGAGCCCAGCCCGGCCAACCCCGCGGGCATGGTGCCGGCCCTCGACTCGATGGGCACGCCCAACGGCGAAGAGGTCGCCCTCCGGTACCTAGACAACCACCGCCACGTCGCGACCCTCGGCGTGGGCTTGGTCTTCATGCTCACCGACGAGGCGCGGTTCACCTTCGACGTGTTTGGTCAGCTGCACGTGCTCATGGCGCGCACCCACGACATCGGCGCGACCGCCGGCGCGCCGCCGATGGTGACCACGGGTAACATGCTCTCCGGTGGCTGGGTCATGGGGCTCGAATACTGATGCGTATTCGCTACACGACGGCATTCGCGCTTCGCATCGCTCTGTGGGCGACCACGGCGCTTCTTGCGACGGTCGCCACTCCGAGTGACGCCCTCGCCCAGGCGATGGACAGCTTCGGCCTCGGTTCCCGGTCGACGGCCATGGCCGGCGCGGTCTCCGCCCACGTCGATGACCCGAGCGCCAACTACTACAACCCCGCGGGCATCGTCGGCACCGACGGCGTGCAGCTCATGGCCGGATACTTCTATTCGATGCCGAACCTCTTCGTCGACGGCAACGACAGCAACGTCGACGACATCAGCGGCATCGTCTTCGGCCTCACGGTCCCCGGCTCCATCGGGCCGGTCAAATTCGCCTTCGGCCTCGGTGGTCACCTGCCCGATGGGCGCGTGAGCCGCAGCCGTTCTCTGCCCCGGAGCCAGCCCCGGTGGGAGCTCTACGACAACCGCCCGCACCGCACCCTGCTCTCGACGAACGTGGCCGTCGAGTTCGTGCCCTGGCTGCGCATCGGCGGCGGTATCTCCTTTCAGGCCTTCAGCGAAAACTCGATTCACATCGGTGGCGAGCTCGGGCTCCTCGGCCTCGAGATGGACACGGACCTCGTTCAGGAGGTGGATTTCGCCATCAAGACGATTCGGTTCCCGACCGGGGGCATCCAGGTCGACCCCACCGACTGGTTGAGCTTCGGGCTCAACTACCGGGGGGAGTACGCGATCTCGAACGATCTCATCGGAGAGGTCGAGGTGGACCTCCTCGCCCCGGGGGTCGACCCCTTCGCGGCCTACGTATTGATCGATACCGCCTCGATCAACGCCTTCGTCCCGCAGCAGCTCTCCCTGGGCACTACGGTCGAACCCCTCGAGGGCCTCATGCTTTCGGCCGAGGTGACCTGGGTGAACTGGGGGGCGTACCAGAGCGCCGTCGGGGCTTCGTCCGTGATCCTCACCATCGACGTGCCGCCGGAACTCGAAGACATCATCAACGTGCCCGATTCGATCACCCCCGGCGTCCCGATCCCGGCCGAGTTCTCGGACCGTTGGGTGCCGCGCTTCGGCGGCGAGTACACAGAGAAGTTCAGCGAAACCTTCTCGCTCTCGGGGCGCCTCGGCTACCTCTACGAAAACAGCCCGGCGCCGCCGCAGACGGGGTTCACCAACCTCATCGATAGCGACCGCCACGTCTTCAGCCTCGGCATCGGGACTCGCCTCGGCATGTTCCGGCCGCTGCTTCCGGGGTGGGTCGACGTCGACATGCATCTTCAGTGGTCGCACCTCCCGGACCGGGACCACGTCAAGCAGTCCCCCGCCGACCCCACCGGTGACTATCGGGCGGGCGGCGACATCTTCAATCTGGGCGCTACCGTGAGGGTGGTGTTCGAATGACCCGCTCGTTCACGACCGCCCTCTCGTTCGGTATCTTGGTCTCGGCCTTGGCGGCCTGCGGCACGACCGCGCCGGACCCGAACCCCCCGGGGGACCTTCCCCACGGCGGCACCGGGGAGTTCCGCGCCCTGACCTCGACCGAGACCGGGATCTCCGGGATCGCGGGCCTCGCCCTCGCGGCGCGAAAGGTCGCCATCGAGTCTGCGGCGGGGCTCCCTGACGGCCCGCTCTTCTATGGGGTGGGGGTGCTGCTCGAAGAGCCGCCGGACGAAGATCCCGCCTTGCCCGAGGGCGACGTCGACTGGACGGGGTACGAGCCGCGCATCATTCGTCGCGCCGCCTCCCGTGAAGGCGAAGAGTTGGGCTTCATCTTTCCCGGCGTCGAGGTCCTCGCCGCGACCGAGGCCTGGGAGATGGGCGAGGTCTTCTCGCCGTGGCCGGTCTTGCTCTCGGACGGCCGCCTGCGGCTCTACTACGCATCGCCGGGGGGTATCGGCGTCGCCGAGGCGCCGAGCGTCGACGGCGCCCTCGTGCGCGTGGGAGGCGGGCCCATCGTGGCGACGGTGGGCGGCGAGATGCCCCGGCGGCCGACGGTGGTCCAGGTACCGGATGGCGATTCGTTCCTGCTCTACTACGAAGTCGGCGGGCACCTCGTCGGCGCGACCTCGACCGACGGTCTCTCCTTCACCGCTTTCGCCGACCCCCTCGTCCCGGGGGCCTTCGTCCCCCGCGATGACGACGACCCGGCGGAGGTGGCCCTCGGCGGGCCGGGGGCCATCCGCTTCGACACTGGCGTAGGCCGCCAGCTCATTCGGCTCTACTTCGAGTCGCGTCGTGACGACGGCACCCGATTGCTGATGATGAGCGGGTCGACCGACGGCATGACCTTCGAGCGGTATGAAGTCCCCGTCGTCGGCGATGAAGACCGCCGCGACCCGGCGCCCATTCAACTCGATCTGCGCACGACCCTCATGTACCTGCACGGGCCCCGGCAGGTCTCGAGCCGCCAAGGCCGAGGGGTCCTCGGCACCGTCGCCCCGCGCTCCGTGGTGCTCGTCGCCGAGCCCGACGCCGGAATTTGAAGCGGCTCAGTCGTCGAAGACGCAGTGTTCGAAGAGCTGTTCTTGGCTCTCGAGCTCGAGGAATCCAGCGCGGCAGAGGTCGACGGCCCCGGCCTCGGTGACCGCCACGTAGGCCTCGCGGGAAAAGTCGCCGAGGAGCGGAACGAAGCGGCGTTCTGCGCCGTAGCGGTCGAGGAGAGCATTGACCGCCTGGACGATGCTCTGGGCCGTGACTGACGCCCGCTCGTCGAGGTCGCGTAGATCGATCTCGTCGGTGTCGAGTGACTCCTCGTACTCGTCGACGATGGCCGCTACGTGGTCGCCGCATCGCAAGACGAGGGGGCCGTCATCGCTGCCGATGCGCTCCATGGAGATCTCGCCGACCTCCGGCGAGAGCGCCGCCAGCGCAGAGACGATGCCCTTGCCGCTGATAACGTCCTGGTCCGACAGCAGGTAGAAGCGGTCGGATACGCACCGGTGCACGCCTCGGGCGTGGTCACCGGCGCCGCTATAATAGGAGGTGAGCATATCCAGGTGCCGGGTCACTTCGAGCTGGCCGGCGTCCGACGCGAGCAAGCTTTTGAGCTCGTCGGCGCCGAGGTCACCGAGGAGGCCTACCGCGGACAGCTTGTTGATGAAGAGCAGATCCTCCCGGTCGGGGCTGTTGCCTTCACCGGTGCCGTCGACCCGGTCCGGCGGCGATGCGGCCTCCGGGGCGGGGGGGCGTCGCGAGGGCGAGCCGTTCTCGTCGGGCTTCGGGGGGTAGTATGACATGGACTCTCAGGTCGGCGGGCTCTTCAGCGCTTCGCGCGGGTCACAGCGCGGTCGTACAACATCGGCGGCAGCAAGGCTGCCGAGCGTACCACCGTCGCCAGTTGCCAGGGAAACGCGACGACGGGCCTGCGCTTTTCGATGCCTCGGACGATGATTTCGGCCGCTTCCGGGGCCTGGACCATGAACGGCATGCGATGGCTATTGCCGGCCGTCATGGCCGTCGCCACCAAGCCGGGACGCACATCCGTGACCGCGAGGCCGGTTTGTCGGAGGTCAACCCGGAGCCCTTCGAGAAATGTGCTCAGAAATGCCTTCGAGGCGCTGTAGGTGGCGCTCCGGGGCAGGCCCCGATACTGGGCCAGGGAAGAGATGCCCACCAGGTGCCCGCGTCGTCGTTCGACCATGCGGTCCATGAGGGCGAGGAGCGTCGCGAGGGCCCCCTGGACGTTGACCGAGATCACTTCGGCGGTGGCCTCGTAGTTCAGCTCACCGCTCCACCTCTGGCCCCCGCCGACGCCCGCGTTGGCGACGACCAGGTCGATGCCCCCGAGGTCCTCGTCGGCGCCCCGGAGGGTAGCTTCGACGAGGCCCGGGTCGGCCACGTCGAGGGGGTAGATGGCGGCTTGTCCGCCCCGGCGCTCGATGTCCCGGGCCAGGGTTTCGAGGGCCTCTTGGCGACGCGCTGCGAGGGCGACGTGCACGCCGTCTGCGGCGAGGCGGATCGCGAGGGCGCGTCCGATCCCGCTCGAGGCGCCGGTGATGAAGGCGGTGCGGTAGGGCATGGAGGGCGGGAAGGTGGCCCGGTTTTGGTTGTGGCTCAAGGCGGGGGGCGTTTCCCCATTGACACCCGTAACCGCTGGACTACTTCCCCTTCACTATGACTTTTCGCGTTCTACTCCTCGAGAGCATCCACGAGCTGGCCCGCATCAATCTCGCCGCCGCCGGTATCGAGGTGGAGCTCATGGACGGTGCCTTGACCGAAACGGAGCTCGCTGCGCGGCTCGAGGGCGTGCACGCCGTCGGCATCCGCAGCAAGACGCAGATGACCGCCCGGGTCATCGAGGCGGCTGACGACCTCATGGCCATCGGTGCGTTTTGCATCGGCACCAACCAGATCGATCTCGACATGGCCACCGAGCGCGGGGTCGCGGTCTTCAACGCGCCCTTCAGCAATACGCGATCTGTCGCCGAGCTGGTGCTCTCGGAGATCGTGATGCTCTCTCGCGGCCTCGCGGACCGCAGCCGTGAGATGCACGTCGGCCAGTGGCGTAAAACCGCCAAGGGCGCCCGCGAAGTCCGCGGCAAGACCCTCGGCATCATCGGCTACGGCCACATCGGGCACCAGATAGGCATCATCGCCGAATCCTTCGGTATGCGCGTGGTCTTCCACGACATCGTCAGCAAGCTGCCCATCGGCAACAATACACAGCTCACCTCCCTCGAAGCGGTCCTCCGCGAGTCCGACTTCGTCAGCCTGCACGTGCCGGCGACGGATCAGACTCACGAGATGATCGGGGCCAACGAGATCGCGCAGATGAAGCCCGGCGCCGCTCTCCTCAACCTGAGCCGCGGCACCGTGGTCGTCATCCCGGCCCTCGCCGAGGCCCTCAAGTCTGGCCACCTGAGCGGGGCGGCGATCGACGTCTTCCCCGTCGAACCCAAGAAGAACATCTCCGACGACTTCGTTTCGGATTTGCGCGGCCTCGAAAACGTCGTGATGACGCCCCACATCGGCGGCTCGACGATGGAGGCTCAGGAAAACATCGGCCGCGAGGTCTCGACGGCTCTCGCCAACTACTTCCACGCCGGCGGGACCACCGGGTCGGTAAACTTCCCCGAGGTCGAGCTGCCGAAGGCCGCTGGGGCCCACCGCATCACGAACGTGCACCAGAACGTGCCCGGCGTGCTCAGCGAGCTGAACCGCATCGTCTCCGAGGCCGAGGGCAACGTCACGGCCCAGGTCCTCGCGACCCAGGGCAAGCTCGGTTACTTGCTCATGGACTTCGACCAGGCGGTCGCCGACGACGTCGCCGCCAACATGAACGCGCTGGAGACGACGCTGGTCGCCCGCGCGGTCCGGTGACCTAGATCACCTTGCCAGGGTTGAGGATCCCGCCCGGGTCCAA
>JAFDCW010000848.1 GCA_019312705.1 Deltaproteobacteria bacterium | reverse complement strand
TCGATCAGTGTCACGGCCGCGAGGGATCCGCGTTCGATGGAGGAATCCGGGTTCGCCGGGCCCATGCGCAGGGGGTCAGCGCTCGGTACCTCCGGCAGGGCAATCGGGAAGCCCGTCACCAAAGACCCATCGGGCCCGTGGAAGGCGTAGATGTCTCCTTCGGTGGTGCTCAAGACGATCTCCTTCGTCCCGTCACCGTCGAGGTCTCCGATGGCCGGGGCGTTCAGGATGATCGACGGGTGCACGTCGTCGGTGGGCACGGCCCCTGTGGCGTAGGCGGCGCCTCCGAGGATGTTGTACGCGTCCTCTGCCCGGAAACCCCGGAGCGTGCCGAGGGGGATCGGGTAGCCCGGCACCTCGGTGGCGTTCGCGTTGATGGCGTGCAGCAGTCCGTCGGAGTCCGCATAGATGATTTCGAGCAGGCCATCGTTGTCGACGTCGGCGAGCTTCGCCGACGACTCCCCGCTGGCGGCTGCGTACTCGTCGACTTCGTTGCGCACGCCGAGGGCCACCGGGAAGCCAGGCAGGAGGCTTGGGTCTCGGTGAATGTTGAATACCCGTCGGCCTTCGCCCCTCACGTCGCCGATAGGTCCTCCGTAGTGGGCCGTCGTGCGGATACGAACCGTGACCGTGTAGCGGTTG
The DNA here is from genome assembly GCA_019312705.1 of Deltaproteobacteria bacterium. The sequence goes on along the minus strand of JAFDCW010000848.1, from coordinate 1,987 downwards.
TGTTCTCCGTAGGCATCGCCGTTGTCGATGTCGAGGCTCGAGACGTCCCAACTCGCGAGCTCGCCGTCGATCCCCTCGGTCTCGCCGACCCCCATCGACAGGGTCTGCCAGTCGCCCTCCTCGGGTTGGATTCCCGCGGCCCATTCGACCACGTAGTCGAAGCTCGCGGCGCGCCGCGCGTCGATGGTGCCGCGGATGGAGACGGTCGGCTCCCGGTCGGGGTAGACGACGCGGAACCAGTCGGGAAAGGTGACGTCGATCTCGGGTGGGATAGCCCCAGCCCGCACGGCTTCGACCGCCCGGTAGGCGTTGACCCGGCCGTAGCCGAAGCGCTGGTCCCACCCTTCACGGCTCGGGTACCAGCGTCGATCGAAGACGTCGTTGTCGGGCCGGCTCTCGGGCACGTCGATGTCCAAGGCGGTCATGAGCAGCAGCTGCCGGGCCTCCTCCGAAGAGAGCGGCGGGTCGAGGGGACCGCCGGGGCGGTCCGTCGCGACTGCGGCCGAATAAACGAGGCCCGCCACCCCCGCCGTCACGGCGGTGGCCTCGGATGAGCACCCCTTGCCCGGGGCGGCCAACGCGGCCTGGCCGCCGTAGTTCGTGCAGTTGTTGTACGCGAGGTAGCTGTCGGCGAACTGCGGATTGCTGCCGCCGTAGACGATGCAGTTCGTATAGAGCGTGTGGTTCGCGGTCCCGGGGTAGTTGGGGTGAAAGCTGTTTTCGTCGGCGGCGCTGGTGACGAGCAGTACGCCGTTGTCGTAGGCGTAGTCGTGGGCGCGTCGCATGAAGGTCGTATTGTTGAGCGCACCCGCCGCCGCCTGGACGATGCTGGCGCCGGAGTCGGTCGCGAAGATGACGCTCTGGGCGTAGTCCTGAACGTCGACGATGAAGCTGTCTCCCGTGCGAACGATGAGCAGCCGGCACCCGGGGCAGTGGCCGACGCTGCCGCCGTCGTTCGCTGACGCTGCGCTCAGGCGCGCCTGGGACGAGCCGTGGTAGAATCGGGTGTCGTCGTGGGGGTCGTTGTCGTCGGCGTACATGTCCCAGCCGGAGATGTCGTCGACGTAGCCGTTGGAATCATCGTCGGTTCCGTCGCTGCACAGCGTGATCAAGTCACCGGGGTCCGCGATGCCATTCATGTTCCCGGCGCCGTCGAGAGCCGCCGTGACCATCTCCGACGCGGCGCTGTCCTTGCCGGCGAACCAGTCGCGCATCGTGAGGTAACCGTCGCCGTCGATGTCGATCGGGTCTCCCGAGTGACCCGCCGGGGGGACCGGTAGGCAGTTCTCGTCGAGGCCAGCCGCTTCGAGCTCGGTCTGGTTGATGTAGTACTGGTTGATGGTGTCGCGCTGGTCCCACTTGATGCCGCTGTCCATGATGGCGATGACGACCGACTTGTCGCCGACCGTGTGCTGCCAGGCCATGTCGGTCCAAGTCCCCGCCCCGGTCGTCAGCTCCGCCTCGCGGAAGCTATCCCGCCGGGCGGCCTGGGGAGGGACCCAGGACCAGTGAGCCCAGTCTCCGCCGGAGCGGTCACCCCAGCACAGATCGCCCGCCGAACAGGACTCTCCGTCGCCCTCGATGTCGTACCCGTAGGCGTGGTCGTCCGGCCAGGTCGCCGGATTCATCAAGTCTTCGGGGGTAGCCCCGGGACTGGGTGGCCAGTTGGGATTTTCGGCGAGGGCCTCGGGGGCGACCCACGCAGCGATCAAGAGAGCGAGGAAGAAGGAGAACCAGTGTCGACGACGCATGAGCGACCTCTCGGGACAGCAGACGGTCGGCAGCCTGGCACGCTCTCCCGGGGGGCGGCAATGCCACTCCCCCCGGCCGCGTTGACTCCGACGATGCGGTGATTCGTCGCACGGGGCAGCTCATCGCCCCCCCCTCCCTCTCTTTCACCGGAGCCCGAGGATCAGGCAGGTCCGTTGCACGGTATCGGACACTTCTGTGCGGTTCACACTATTCGGGGACCCCGGATTGTGTGGTC
>JAFDCW010000847.1 GCA_019312705.1 Deltaproteobacteria bacterium | reverse complement strand
CGGGAACGGGAACGGGAACGGGAACGGGAACGGGAACGGGAACGGGAACGGGAACGGGAACGGGAACGGGAACGGGAACGGGAACGGGAACGGGAACGGCGACGGCGACGGCGACGGCGACGGCGACGGCGACGAGTCCTTCGGCAAGCTCAAGGTGCCCTACGGGCCCTTCCTCGCTCTCGGCGCCCTCGAGTTCCTCTTCTTCGGGGACTACCTCGTCGAACGGTACATAGCGTTCTTCTTCTACTGAGCGGCGGTCTCAGCCAATCGCAATGACGCGGCGCACGACCACGGCGGCGGTCGAGGCTGGCACGGAAGACGCTTCGGCCGCGTCGGCCCGCTGGCCGTCTGGGGCGCCGGTCCCTAGGTCGACGTCCGGTAACGCGACATCCACCATCGTCGCCTCTTCGCCCTCCGGCTCGTCCTCGATGGCGTTCAAGCCTATCGGCGGCGCCGGCTCAATGATCCGCTCACCGGTTTGCGGGCGATCGAAAGGCGCCGCCGGCGTCGGCGCCATCGCGGCGTCGATGGACGGAGCGAGCACATCGAGCGCGGAGCCGGCCTCCGGCCCCTCCTCGCCCGGGGGCGAGGCCCCAGTGGAGTCGGCAGGGGATTGGGGCACGTTGCCCGTGGCGATGAGCTCCTCGATTTCCTTCATGCGGCGCACGTAGTCCGGCCGCGGAGGTTGGATGCCGACGAGGCTCCGGTACACCTTGAGGGCCCGCTCGGCGTAACCCTGCTTGAGCAGAAGCTCCGCCATCTCGGCGGGGTCCCCGACCTCGGTGGAGATTTCATCCCAACTGGGTTCACCAACCGATGATTCGGAGGAGTCGACCCACCCGCTGGGTGAGAGCGACGCGCTCTTCTTGAGGAGATTCGACGCCGTGATGCGCCTCTTCCCGGTGACTGACGTACCTGCACCGCCGAGGGGTGCGGTCTCGTCCGCCTTCGCCCTGGGGCGCTTGGCGGCGCCCGACGCGGTCGTGGGAATGGGCCGCGGAAACTCGAACTCCTCGGGCCCCTCGTCGACGGTGTAATCCTCCGAAGAGTCTCCGACGGTGAGAGGCCGTTCGGGTTTCCGGGTGGCGTCGAGGTGCTTTTCCAGACTGCCCAAGTCGACCTGCGCCGTGGTGTCCGCGGAGTTGGATTCGGCCGCGATGGCTGATGGGTCGTTGAGGTACTGCCTGGTGACCTCCGCGTCGAGGGCAGACCCGAGGTCCGGGCTCAGGTGAGCTGGACTGGATGCCTCAGGGGACGCCGCCGGGGCGAGCACCTCGGGGCTCGAGGCCGGCTCCGGCGGTAAGTCGTTCGCCGGAGAGATCACGATGCCGAGGGCCTTCTTGATCGTCTGGATGTCGTCGAGGTGTGTCCGGGCCTCGGCGTCCGTCGCGTCCTCGATGACCAGCTTCCGGAAGAGACGCTCGGCAATGTCGAAGTTGCACATGCCCGTCTGAAATATCGCGACTTTGATGCCCGCCATCGGCTGGGTGTGCGTGCTCGGGGCGTCGGCGTCGGCCGCGAGAGCCTCCATGCTCTCGACGAGGCGACCGAGGGCGAGGACCACCGCCCTCGCATCGCCGCTGTCCGGGTACTGCTCGGCATAGGTCCGGGCAGCGCTGAGCACCCCGTCGATGTCCCGGGCGGCCAACCGATCGGTGAGCGCCGCACCGACCGGGGACATCCCGCGAATGTCCCGACTGGGAGCAGCCACCCGGGCCGAATCGAGGAGCATCGTCCCGAGGAGCTGGTGACGGCGTTCCGCCCAGGCGGGCAACTGGCGCCCGGTCGCAGCGTATTCGTCGAAGATCATCAGAGCGACGGCGGCACCGCCGGTCCGGAGCTTCTGATCCGCCTCGTAGAGGTCGGCGGCTGCGTCGCTCGGGATTGGGCCGAGGACCTCTTCGATCTCGAGGGCGAGGGCCCTGCCCTGACCCGACTGGTCGAGCCCCGCCCCGCTGAGGATCGCCCGCGCCTCGAGCAGCCAACCGCGCCGAACGTAGTTACGCGCGACCGAAACAGAGAGGCGCGTATCCGGCCCGTAGACGGACGCGTCGGGCCGCGCCTCGACTGCGACGAGCAGCGCGGCGCACGCTTTCTCCCCGGGGTCGCGAGCGACCGCGGCACGGAGAAACGCAACGGCGGCGTCCCGCGCCCCCGTTTTGATCAGGACGCGGGCGACATGGTCCGTCGGCGGAAGGTCGTCGTGGGTCACGGTCCGAACGCAGTATCCGAGGGTCCATCCCCCCGCAGGAAGGACGGTACCACGGCCCAGCGGAGATCGGGTCAGTCGAGGTCGACCGCCGGCACCAGCGGCCGGAACCAGCGAAACATGAGCCAGATGTTGACCAGGACAAAGAGAAGGGCGAGCCCGGCGAGGAAGAGCGCCCAGTAGTAGCTGGTCGGGGTCTCATCGCTGAGCAGCAGGAAGGACTCGCTCGACACTGGCATGTCCATGGTGCTTCCGAGGTAGCTTCGCACCTGACCAAACCGGCTGCCGAGCTCCCCAAAGGTCACGAGGCGCCCCGAGAACTCTCGCTGGGAGAGGCTGCGCTCGGTCTCCGGGCCGTCGATGGGGATCTGCACGAAGACGTTCCGTTGCCCTGCCAGGGGAAAGACCGCGTACATCGAGCCC
>JAFDCW010000154.1 GCA_019312705.1 Deltaproteobacteria bacterium | reverse complement strand
CGTTGGGAGCGGAACCGACACGGAGGTGGTGCTTCCTACGAACCGGCGGGGTCTTTGGGGGGCCGCGACCGTGGTGGTAGCGGCGATCGGGGTGGTGGGCGCGGGGGTGCTCTTGATGCCGTCGCCGAGGGTGGAGGGGGAGGGCGTGGGCGTGGGCGTGGCCGGGGCCGAGGCCGGGGCCGTGTCCGTGTCCGAAGCCGAGGGCGTGTCCGTGTCCGTGTCCGAAGCCGAGGGCGTGTCCGAGGGCGTGGGCGAGGGCGTGGGCGAGGGCGTGTCCGTGTCCGTGTCCGAAGCCGAAGCCGAAGCCGAGGCCGTGTCCGTATCCGTGTCCGAGGGCGTGGGCGTGGGCGTGGGCGAGGGCGAGGGCGAAGCGCGGGCCGAGGTTGCTCGGGCGGCGGAAACGGGGCGGCGTGCAGGCATGGTGCGGGGTGCGGGGTCAGACGCGCGGACGACTATGAGACGTGGGGTAGAGACCGCGTTACCGGTCGAGGTCGACGTGCAAGGCGCGGCCGGCATGGCGGACATGGGTGAAGAGGCGCCCGTACCGGTCACCGCCTACCTTCGTATTCCGCGGACCACGGCGGCTCAGGAATCCATCGAAGTCGACGGACGCCCCCACGGGTTCACTCCGCGCATGCTCGGCCTGCCGACGGGCCCCCATCAGGTCGTCATCCGTGACGCCGCATCACGCGAGGTCATCCTCGACCGCTCCATCAACCTCGCCGCGCACCATACGCGCGTCGCGCCGCTGTCCCTGCCCCATTGATTGACGTTCGCCCTCAGCGGAGGCCGTGGCGGCGGAGCAAGGTGAGTAGATACTGCCGGTCCATCTTCGCCCGCCGCGCGGCTTCCGAGGCGTTGCCTTCGCATTGCTCGATCAAGCGCGCGAGGTAGCGTTTCTCGAACTCGCCGATGACGGTGGCGCGTGCTTCTTTGTACGGCGCGAGGACCTCGGACGCGTCGCCGGCCGCCTCTGGGCCGGCCCCGGGGCCGGGGTGGCCGGGGTGGGTGGTGTCGAGGCGCACCTCGCCCATGGCCACCGCCGCTTCGACGACGTTGCGCAGCTCGCGGACGTTGCCGCTCCAGCGATGGGCCCGGAGCGCATCGAGGGTCCGGGGACCAAAGGGTAGGGTGTTCTGGCCGGTGATCTCCGTGACGAAGTGGGTGACCAGGGGCTCGATGTCTTCGGGACGCTCGCGCAGGGGCGGGATCTCGATGCGCGCTACGGCCAGGCGATAGTAGAGGTCGGCTCGGAAGCGGTCTCGGTTGACCTCGCCACGAAGGTCCCGGTGGGTCGCGCAGACCAGTCGAACGTCTACCGAGATCTCCCCGCGCCCGCCGACGCGGCGAAACGAGCGACGCTCGAGGGCACCGAGCAGCGCCGGTTGGACCGAGAGGGGGAGCTCGCCGATTTCGTCGAGAAAGAGGGTGCCTCCGTCGGCCCGCTCGAAGGCCCCTACGTGCTGGCGGTCGGCCCCGGTGAACGCGCCGCGTTCGTGACCGAAGAGCTCCGACGCGACCAGGGTGGCGGGCAACGAGCCACAGTCGACGACGACGAAGGGCTTGCCGGCACGGCCGCCGAGGGAATGCAACGCTCGGGCGACGACCTCCTTGCCGGTGCCGGTCTCTCCCCGGACGAACACCGACACATCGGTCGCCGCGAGGCGGCAGGTCTCAGCCGCGACGCGACGCATGCTCTCGCTCGCCGCGATCATCGAGGGAATGGTCGGCGGCGGGTCGTCGGCCTCTTCGACCTCCGAGTCGACGCCCCCGACCTCGACGGTGGTCCCACCGATGGACAGCCGCGCCCCAACCGGGACGATGGCGTCCCTGATTTCGACGCCGCCGAAGAACGTCCCGTTGGTGCTCCCGACGTCTACGATCCGCACCCCGGTATCCGCCGGGGTGAGCTCGAGATGGTATCGGCTCACCTCGCGGTCGGAGAGGGGCAGGAGGGTATCCGCGGCGGTCCCGAGGGTCGCCGACGGCTCACTCGAGCGCGCCTCGGCGCCCGCATCCGGGCCATCGACGATGCGCACCAACAGCTCGCGAATGCGCCGCCGGCGGGTCGCACCCTTTTGCACCGTAGTTTCGGTCATGGCGTCGGCGGCGAGGATAGCAGAGTGCTGGCGGACGAGTGCGTCATGCCGCCGGACCATCGGCTCAGAGCCTCACGGATCACACGCGTCGCCATCACCATCCCCGTCGGTGTCCGTCTGCAGGGGGTTCGGCATCGATATACAGTTGTCGGCGATATCGAGCACCAGGTCGCCGTCGAAGTCCTGCGTCACGCCGGGGATCATCCCTCGTTCGTCCCAGATCGTGTCCCAGAGATCACAGCGCGAGGCGTCCGTGAGCGGGATCATCGTCTCGTACACGCCATCGGGGAGGGAGTGGTCGTCGACGCCGACGATGTCCGAGTCGAAGTACATGGCCTGCGGCGCTGCGCGTGTATACGGTTGCCACACCGTCGGGACGATCGCGTTGTTCGGGTCTCCCGCTGCGGCGAAGTATCCCCAGTACGTCGCCATCCTCGCTGCGAGCGTGGCCTCCTCTGGGTTTGACCAGCCCGCGAGGAAGATGAGCCCGAGGTCGGCCCCGTGCGTCGCCCCGACCCGACAAGTGGACGGTAGCGAGCCGCCATCTGGGCAATCACCGAACACGGCCGCGAAGACCGGCTCGGACTGCGCCGCGGAAACGCGGTCAACGAGCCGACGGTGCGCACAGTTGAAGAACCAGTCGGTCTGGTACGCTTGGAAGGTCGCCCACATCGCGCCGTATCGCCCGCCGAGGTACGTGCTTTCGAACTCGCTGAACGCATACGCGGACTTGAGAGCGTCGGCGTAGTTGCCGTGCGAGGCGTCCAGCAAGGCGAACCAGTCCCCCTCGTCCCCGACGGTCCCGCTCGCATCCAGGTCACCGAACTGGTCAGCGATGTCGAGCGGCGTGTAGTATCCGCGATCCTCCGTGTCACTCATGGAGAGCATCGGGACGTGGTTGTATTCTCCGCTCGCGAAGACGTTTTCGAGCGTGTCGTGCAGGACGTAGCCGTCGACGTTCGCGTAGAAAAAGCCCTCTTCGCTCAGATAGTCGAATCCGTCGAACGCTTCGGCGGGCGCTGCGCGAATGCACGCGCGAAGCTCGTCGTCCGCTCGGCCCGCACACCCGATGTGCTAGACCATCGTCGTCGCCGCACGTTCGACCCGGGCTGGCTCCGAGACGACCCAGGTCGAGCCCGCATGCGGTGCGGCGCGGTGAAACAAGCCAGCTGCGAGCGGGGAGGCCATCAAGTAGTAAACGCGATCGCCGCCACCCGAGACACCGATGACGGTGACGTTGTCGGGGTCGCCGCCAAACGCGTCGATGTTATCGCGGATCCAGCGAAGCCCCTCGATCACGTCCATGACCCCGTAGTTGCCCGCGGCGCTCCCGGTGGGTGACTCCTCTTCGAAGGCAGAGTGGGCGACGTACCCCAGCGGACCGACGCGGCTGTGCATGCTCACCATCACCGCGCCCGCGCTCGCGAGGTGCGGGCCGGGGAGCATGTCGGTCTGCGCGTTGCCGTACCACATGCCTCCGCCGTGCAGCCACACGATGACCGGCTGCGCGTCTCCCGCCGCCGATTGCGAGGGAGCCCAGATGTTGAGACCGAGGCAGTCCTCACTGCCGACGGACACACCGTCGGCGTCGGTCTGGCGGCAGATGTTGGGCCACGCGTTGGCTTCGAAGATGTCGGCCGGGGCGTCCACCAGACAGCGGCGGGGAACAGGCGGGCGAAATCGGTTCGGACCGGCGGTGGACTCGGCGAATGGGATGCCGCGGAAGCGTGTGACCGAGTGCTCGCCCAGCGCCGCCACCGTGTCCCCGCGCACGATCCCCGGGCCGATCGCCACCTCGGTGTCCGACCGCCAACCCCGTGCGTTGTCCTCGCCCGGGCATGGGACTCCGGCACCGGTGTCGGAGTCCCGGGCTGCGTCCGCAGGCGTGCCAGCGTCTTCGGCCGTGTCCCCATCGCAGGCACTGGAGGCGACGAGAAGGACCAGAAGGACAAGCACGGTTGGTGGATAGAGGGTAGCCATTGGCGCCAGCCTACCAGACTGCCCCCGGCCCCGGCGCGCCGTCACGCGAGTCCGAGGGCGCAGAACGGAACGCGTCCATGTCGATCCAGTCGATGTGCAGAACCAAGAGCGTCGCCAGGGCAGTGTCGCCGAGGTAAAATGGCATCAATGCGCTTCGTCATCTCGCCCTTCCTCGTCGTCTTGGCCCTCGCCTTGGCCCCTTCGTCCGTCGCCGCTCAGCTCAGCGTCGGGCCCGAGATCTTCCTCGGGGACGATACGCCGCGCCCGGCCAACTACATCAAAACGCCGGAGATCGCGTTCAACGGGAGTCAGTTTCTCCTCGTCTGGATCGAGGCCCCCAACTCGCTGAGGCCGTCCCACTTGATGGCCTCGCGCATCATGACGGACGGGACGGCGCGCGACCCAGAGGGGCTCCGGCTCGCGACGACGACCTCAGTGTTCGTGGAGCCGTTCGGCGACATGCGCGTCACGGGCGGCAGCGGCGGGTTCATCGTCCGTTCGTCATCGGGCACGCAACACGTCGCCGACGACGGCACCATCACGCCGGTGACTGGCCTCGGCGCCGGTGCTTTGGTCGGCCATGGCGCCGGATACCTGGTGTTCGAGCCATCTGGCGCGCGCCGCCTCGACGCGAGCGGCGCGACCGTCGCGAGCTATCCGTTGCCTCGCGGGTTCATGCCATCCGCGGCCGTCGCCAACGGCGATGTCATCCTGCTCTACGACGACACGTTCGTCTTGCGCGTCGATGCACTCACCGTGACCGCCCTCGATGCCGATACCATCGCGCTCGGCGGCACGTCGCCGGTCGCAGTCGACATCGGTGCGTCGGGTTTTGTGCTGGCTTGGGGCGAGAACACCATCGAAGCCGCCATCATTCCGACGAGCGGCCCGGTCGGGGCACCCATAACGCTCGTCGCGGATCGCACGACCCTGCTCAGCGATCCCCCACGTCTCTCCGGCGCAGAAGGCGAGGCGTTGCTCGTCTACACGGACTGGGACGCGGACGCGCCCACCCCGGCGGACACGGTTCTTGGTGTGCGACTGCTCGGCGATGGCACTGTCTTGGACAGCGCGCCCGTCGCCCTCGAGACGCGGGCCTTGGGGGCCGTGGGGACCGCGGCCGCTGGCACGTCCACCGCCCACACCATCGCCACAGCGGGTCGCCTCGGCGCCGATTCCCACCAATCGCTGCTTCGGCTGCCAGTCGGTGGCGCAAGCACGCCGCTCACATCGCTGCCCTTGCGAGCGGCATCACACGACGTTGCCGTCGTCGCCGCGGGGGATGGTGCTTTTGCGGTCACCTGGGGTGAGGATCGCGGCGGCATGCAGACGCGTCGCGATGCGATGCTCCAGCGCTTCGCGCCCGATGGGGCATCCATCGACAGCGATCCCCTGGTCCTCGAGGCCACTCCCCTCGACGAAGGCTACGGGGTCTTCACGGTTTTCGATGGCTCGGTCTTTCGTTCGTTCTGGGAGTCGAGCCCAAACGGCCTCGCGCCCGGCGATACGCCCACGGAGTTCCACGCGACGTCCTTCGATGGGCGCGGAACGATCTCGCCGGCGACGGACCTGATGGTCGACGGAGGGCTCGGGTTTCGCGCAGCGGTTGTTGGCGATCGCACGCTGCTGTCGTGGGTGACGATCGATGGCACGCGCGGCCAGATCAACGCGGCGTGGGTCGCCGGCGACTGGACCATTTCCGCGGATCGATTCGATCTCTCCGGATTGATCGTCGAAGCGGTCACCGACGACGTACAGGCCTACCTCAGCGCCTGGCCGTTGAGAGATGGCGAGCTCCTCGAGGCGTCCCTCGATATCGGCACGACCAACCCGGTCTCGTCTCACGTCGTTGCCCTCGCCCAGAGAGACGGTCGAGTCCTCGCCCTGATGCACGAGCCGTCGATGGGGACCGTCGCTTTTGCACCGGGTGCCGCGATCAACCTCGTCGCCGCCGAAGAGGACCCGCCGCCTGTCGTTCGCTCACCCACGGGCATGGCCCTCGTGCACGACGGCTCTTCATTCGTCGCGTTCTGGACCTCCGGCACGGACGCCGCCGCCGCCATCATGGCCATGCGCCTGCGCGCGGACGGCGTCCCCCTCGACCCTGCGCCCACGCAAGTCGTCGCCGCAGACGGGGCCCTCGAGCTCGAGACCACCGGGGCGGCGTCTCTCGGCAACGGCCGAACGCTCCTCGTCTTCAACCGCGGCGACGTATTCCTTGGGCGCAACTCGATGATCTGGATCGAATCCGAACTCTCACCCCAGGGCACCTCATGTGACGGGGACGCTGAGTGCGGCAGTGGGTATTGCGTCGACGGCGTCTGCTGTGAGAGCGCCTGCCGGCGAGATGACGCGGACAGGTGTGCGGTGTGCGCAGCCGCCCTGGGCGCATCGGCGGATGGCCTCTGCGAGGCGGCGCCGGGAAGCATGTGTATTCCCGATGCCGGCACCGATGCCGGCACCGATGCAGCGCCGGGCGATGCGGGGCCCGACGGGTCGGTCGGAGGCCCTGGCGGTGGGGGAGGCGGCTGCAGCGCGAGCTCCCCAACGGGCTCCGCCGCATTCTTCGGACTGCTCGTTCTGCTCTTCGTTGCCCGTCGTTGGTCGTCCCACCCGAGCTAGGCGATGGCCACCGGCCAGGGCGGCGGGGACGTATCCGCCGCCATTGCCAGTCGCGGCCTGATTCCAGCTCGATCGAAGTTCATCGCCCCACCGCCGCCTGTTTGGGGGGGGGCATCAACATGTGCTGGAACCTGTTTGGGCTGGGCAGCAACGGCAACGTGAATCTCACTGCCCACCCTGCCCACCCCGTGTGCACTTCCCTGCACACGCGCGCTGCCCACGGTTGTCCCGGTAGGGCAATTCGCTCGGCACGCTCCATGAAGGGTGAGCAGGCATGACCAAGCTCACCGTCGCCATCATCGCTCTCCTCCTGGGTGTCGCCATTGGCGCAGGGGTGCCGGCCCGCGCCGAGGCCCAGGCGGGGACCTCGTGGAGTTCGGCCTCTTTCGACCACGGGCCGAGTGACGGCGCCCAGGACGCTCTCGTCGTCACCGCCCTCGCGGCTTTCGCCTCCGTGGAGGTGACGATCCTCTCCCTCGGGGTCTGGCGCGCGACCCAAGGCAATGGCTTTCGTCCGGGGTGGGCGGTGATGGAATTGATCTGGGGAACGTTCGAGGGCCTCTCCGGCGGCCTGACCGTTGCGCGCAATAGCAACGAGAACGCCGCCAATCGCGCCGTTGCGGCCGGCGCCGTCGCCCTCGGCGCGCTGCACATCGGTCACGGCATCTTCTCCCTGGTTCGCGGTGGCCCCGGTCGTGTCCGCGGACCGACCGACCCCCCCGCGCTTTCGATCGACGTCGCATCCGTCGCCGGAGGCGCGACCCTCACGGTTTCGGGGCCGACGCCGAGTTTCTTCTAGGCCGCCTCGAGGCGGACCCGGCTGCCTCCTGGTTCCCTCGCTTGTTCGCCGAGGGGCTCGCAGATGCTCAGCCGCGCGCGTAACGTGGGATCGGACGTGCATGTCGTCGTATACGCCGCTCTTGGCGCGTTCCTCTGGACACGCGCCAAGAGACGCACGGTGAGCAAGGAGGAGCTCGCACCGACGGTCGCCAGCGGGGACGTGATCGCTCAGGACCTCGTGGTCGATGCGGGTTGGGCCCGTCGGCAGCTGCTCGCCTCCGAGCCGGTTTGGGCGACGCTCATCGCGCCGCGCCTCTCACATCGCGACGTGTGGATTATCGACGCGACGTCCGCGAGCGGTGCATCTCAAGGTTCGTGCCAGCGACTTGCCGCCGGCTTCCCGGCAACAACAACGGAGAATGAGCCGTTCGCGGCGGGAACGCGCCGTCTCGCGTGCGCAGTCCGTTGCCCACTGGTGTGCAGTCCGTTGCCCGTCGGCCTGCCGAGCAGCCGCGCGACGACCGTGTTAGCGTCACTGCTCTCGGCCAGCTCCGGCCCTGAAGGACCCAGACGATGACACGTCAGCGACGCACCTATGACTACGACGCTCAAACAGTGCGCTCAGCCAATGGCGCTT
>JAFDCW010000846.1 GCA_019312705.1 Deltaproteobacteria bacterium | reverse complement strand
CAACCCGGGGGGCGCTCGGATATTTCGGACGACCGGGCAATTGGGCCCTCAACGGGCACCATACCCCTCAGCCCTACTCCGCTCCTAGCCCTTCCCTCTGCCCCAACCACTCCGGGGGAACTGCCGCCCCCGGCGCCAGCGCCACGATGCCCCTGAAGAGGGACCTCATCTACCGCCACTCGTGGCCCACTACGGCGGCGGCAAGGAACGCCATCGCCGAGTACATCGAGATATTCTACAACGTTCGTCGTCGTCACTCTGCCAACGGCATGGTTAGCCCGGCTGAGTTTGAGCGACGACACCACGACCCGAGGGCGGCTCAAGCGGCGTAAGAAAACCGTCCACAAAACCGGGGCAACTCCAGTCTGCGAAAGGACCCATCCCGCACTTCCTAGAAGCGACTACCCGGCTCCTCCAAGAACGCGGTCTCTTCCGGCGTCGACTCGCGGTCCAGGAGCTCGTTCCGATGGGGGAAGCGGCCAAAGCGCACGACGATGTCCCGGTGTCGCTCGGCGTAACCCAGGTTGGCCTCGGCCCGCTCCTTCCCCCGGCCCGAGAGTTCCGCCGCAAGGGCTTCGAACACTTCGACGCACCGATGCTGCGCGCTCTCTCCCTCGCAGTGCATCAAGGGCATGTACAGAAAGACCCGATGAGCCGTGGGCAGCGCGCGGTCGAGGCCGCCTTCGATGGCGCCGAAGGTGGCCCCGAGGGCCCGCGCGTCCGCGGTGTACATGCGCCCCGTCCCTCGATAGGCGTTCCGGGTAAGCTGGTCGAGGACGATGACGTAGGCGAGAGCACCCCGCGCCGTCTCGAGCCACCCCTCGCCCTCCCCCGCCGTGAGGGCCTCGATGAGGCTACCGAAGCGTTCGACGACGTCCTGGTCGAAGGCGAGGTCTTTCTTGAACCACCGGGCCCTCGTCTCGGGTGCCGCGAGACCCTCGTCATCGAGCTCACCAAACCAGAACTCGATGACCTCATCAACCGTGGGCAGTGCTTGAAGGTTTGCCATGGCGGCGAGGCTACCAGGTGGGAAGCACCCCGTCCCGGCGCTCGCCGTTCAGCGCTGTCCGGTCAGGGCGTCGGAAGCTCGCCGAGGCCGGCCGCGACCACCCGACGGGTCCCTGCCGAGGCGCCCCGAACGTTCGCCCCGATGCGACGCAAGGCGGCCGCCGATTCCGGGGAGACGCGCTCGAGGGCGGGGCAGACGAGCTGAGTATCGGGACGCAGCTGGTCGTTCCAATCTCCGAAGATGGCTTCGAGCAGGCGATTGCGAACCGGCCCTGGCAAGCGGCCGGCGAGCAGCCTCTCGGCCACCGACACCGGCCCCACGAGGTGCCGCTCGGCGGCGATGTTCTCGCGCAGGAGGGCCGCCCGCAGATCGAACGGCACGCGCCGCGAACCGAGATATCCCCGGAGCGCCTCGACCGCGTCATCCGAGCCATTGTCGACGAGGGTCGCGAAGGCGAAGGCCGCGCGTTCGGTCCCAAGCTGAGTGCGCAGGTAACCAAGGGCTTCCGGCGGCAGCATTTCGATTCCGGCGAGGGCGAGGGTCAACCAGTCGGCGGGCTCGTCAGACCCGTCAACGGCGCCGCCGGCGTAGAGCGCATTGCCGACGAGGCCGAGCAGCAACGCGTCACTTCCCGCACTCTCACCGTCACGAAGTGTGAAGAGGACTTGGGCCAAGGGCCACCGATGACCGAGTGGCTCGTGGCGATACCGGGGCCCGCGGTCGAGGGTCGTATTGGCGAGCAACTCGACGACGGCGGCGCTCGTCAGTGCACCTTCGAGCAGCGTGTACTCGGGGCCAGGTTGGGCGCCGCCATTTGGGTCCGAAACCGTCGCCGTTCCCGTCGCCGTTCCCGTTCCCGTCGCCGTTCCCGTCGCCGTTCCCGTTCCCGTTCCCGCTCCCGCTCCCGTTCCCGCTCCCGTTCCCGTCGCCGTTCCCGTTCCCGTTCCCGTTCCCGTTCCCGTTCCCGTTCCCGCTCCCGCTCCCGCTCCCGCTCCCGCTCCCGCTCCCGCTCCCGTTCCCGTCGCCGCTCCCGCCACCGCCTGGGCGAGCCAGAGTGCGTGCTGGAAGACCAGTTGCCCCTCGAGGCCCTCGTCCTCCGCCGCATCAAATGCGCCCTGCGCCTCGGCAGGCGTACGAAGCGCAGCTGCCAGTGTCAGGAGCCCGTCCTCGGCCGTCGTGGCTTCCTCACCGTCCGCAGCAGACAGCCTGAGTTCGTCGTCGGTCACTTCGTCACCCAGCGACAGGTCCATCGGTGGCGTACAGGTCAGCCCCACTTCGAACTCCGTAGCGGACTCGCCGGTCCACGCCAATTCGATGCTCTCCGGGCTGCCATCGTCGCCAAGCTCGACCTGAACCCAGGGCGCCGAGCCGACCGGGCGGATGTGAAAACGGTGTGCTTCCGGGGGATAGACGTGGGCGCAGACCCGGTCGACGACGCACGTCTCGACCGACGCGCCGTCCCCACGGCATTCGGCGAGGTCGATGACCAATGGGTCCGATGGCGGGAGCTCCGGCGTCGCAAAGGGCCCCTGTGGGGGCCCGCCCCCGCACCCTGCAGCGACAAAGACGACAAGGACGGCAAATGCGGGGCAGAATCGCGTGCTCACGGCGGGAACGTATCAGAGCTCTCGCTGG
>JAFDCW010000845.1 GCA_019312705.1 Deltaproteobacteria bacterium | reverse complement strand
ACGTGACAATCCTCTCGGCGAGGGGGGAGCCCTCCACTTTGTCGAGCTCGGCGAGCTCGGTGGTGAGCTGTTGCCGCTGCTCGGCATGGTGGGAAAGCAGTTGTTCTTCGCGTTCCTTTCCGAAGCCTACGGTCTGTCTCAGGGCCGGGCCCAGGATCTGGTCTTCGACCTCGATGTGGGCCGTGAGGCGCTCGTAGAGATCGCGAGTCTCGATGCGCAGCGCCGTGAGCGCGTCGTTCTCGCCCGCGATCACCTGCCGGGCCAGCTCCTCGACCTGGTCGATGATGCCCCGGAGGACGACGTGCTCTTCGCTGATGCGCCGACGGACAGCGGACGGGCCGAGCGCCGTCGTATCCTGGCCCTCCCGCGTGAGGTGGTCCCAGAGCATGCCGAGGCAGTCGGTGGTGGTCACGATCCCGACGACGTTTCCGTCGTCGACGACCACGACGCTGCCGTATTTGTGTGTGGCCATCTCTTTGACCACGGTCGCGATCGCCGTGTCCGAGGTCACAGAGTACGGGGCCGGGCTCATCGCCTCTTCGACGGTAACCGTCTCCAGGCCGACCGACTGAAGGGAGCCGACGAGGGCGATGTCTCGCTCGGAAATGAGCCCTTCGAGGCGGCCGCCGCGCAGGGCGGGGAGGTGTCGTATGTGGTGGGCGCGCATACGCCGGGCCGCTTCGGCGAGGGGCTGCTCGACACCGATGGAGTACGGCGATGGGGTCATCAGATGTCGAATCTTGGCCATGGATACCTCAAGCGACGCAGGAGAGCAGCGCGCTTCGAAGCTTCATTTGGGCACGCTTTTCGATTTGTCGAACCCGCTCTCGGCTCAGGCCGAGGGATTGGCCCAGGATGGCCAGTGTTTCGGTGTCTTCGCACAGGTAACGACGACGCACGATTTCGCGCTCTCGCGCCGAGAGCGCTTCTGAGCGCGCTGGTAGTCGCGGAGCTCGAGGGCCGCAGTGAGCTGCTCGGGAGTTGGCGCGGTGTCCGGGAGCTCGCGGATCGTCCCGTCCTCGAGGGGCCCGACGACGCTATCGCGGCACCCGAGGGCCGCCTCGACCAGGGCTACGTCCTCTTCGGGGACCCCGAGGGCTTCGGCGACCTCGGTCCGTGCAGCGCAGCGGCCTTCGCGCTGGGCGATGAGCCGCTGGGTCTTTCGCAGGCCTGAGATGACCCTCCGGGCGTTGCGCGTGGACGGCGTGCCGACGATCCGCCGGTTGGCAAAGGCGAAGCGGCGCACGTGGGACCGGACCCACCAAGCGGCGTAGGTGCCGAAGCGGGTGCCTCGTTCGCTCGAAAAGCGCCGCGCCGCCTCGAGGAGGCCGAGGTTGCCTTCGCTGATCAGGTCTTCCATCGACGTGCCCTGGCACGCGTAACGCTTCGCCACCGAGAGAACGAGCCTCAGGTGCGCATCGAGGAGGTGCTGCAGAGCGACATTTGACCCGGCCCGGAACTGCTCAATTAGCTCGCGCTCCTCGTCCGCCCGGAGAAGTGGGGTCTCCCGAGCGATTTGTCGGTAGCGCGCGAGGCGGTCGTGTGTATGTCGCTTCATGAGACCCCCTAAAGCACGGACCGGGCCAGCCCAATTCCCCAACGCTCCCGTGCTCCGCGCTAGATATGTGCGAAGATTTTGCGCCACGGGGCCGTCTGGGCGCAAGGATGGCGCTTGGCTCAGTGGGACCCAACGCGCCTGTCCGCGCCCAACTTGGGGCGTCTTTAGTGGCGGATTCGGGTTCCGGGTTCCGGGATCGATACGCTCGGGAACCGCCGCTCGTCGAGAAGCGCGGCCAGGGTTTCCATCGCCTTCATCTCGCCGTGCACGAGGGCGACGTGGCGCAGGGGGCCCCGTTCGCGGACGGCTTCCGCGAAGCGCAGGAGGGCGGCCTGGCCGGCGTGGGCGCTGAAGCCGTTGAGTACGCGGACCTCGGCCCGACGTTCCTGCTCGACGCCGAAGACCCGCACCCGGCTTCGCCCTTCGACCAGCCGACGCCCGAGGGTATGGGGCGCCTGCCAGCCGACGATCACCACGGAGTTGTCTTTGTGGCCGAGGGTTGCCTTGAGGTGGTGGACGACCCGTCCGAACTCGCACATCCCGCTGGCCGAGATGATGATGGCGGGGTCCGGCGACCTGTCTATCGCCTTGCTGTCTTCGACGCTCTCGACGTAGCGCAGTCCTTCGAAGTCGAAGGGGGATTGGTCGCCGGAGATCGCGAGGCGCGCCTCCTCGTCGTAGCACTCGGGGTGCTTCCGGAAGACTTCGGTGATCTTCACCGTGAGGGGGGAGTCGACATAGACGGGGATCTTCGGGAGACGCCCTTGGTCGTGCAGACGCTTCAGGGAGAAGACGATCTCCTGGGCGCGCTCGAGAGCGAAGGAGGGAATCACGACTTTGCCGCCCCGATCTACGGTGCGCTTGATGATGTCCAGGAGCCCGTCTTCGGTGCTCTCGATCGGGTCGTGCTCTCGGTCCCCGTACGTGCTCTCGGTGATGAGGAAGCTGGTATTGTCGGGGATCTCCGGGTCCTCGAGGATGGGCATCGCGTACCGACCGAGGTCGCCGGTGAAGACCACGCGCTTGGTCTGGCCGACGTCGTCGACATCGAGGGCGACGATGGCGCTGCCCAACACGTGCCCCGCGTCCAACAACGTGACCTCGACCCCTTCGGCCACCGTCACCTTGTGGTGGTAGGATATGCCGCGGAAGAGGGTGAGCACGCCCTTTACGTCGTCTGCGTCGTAGAGGGGCTCGACGGGGTCATCGCTGGCCCCGTCGCGCGCGTTCTGTTTGTTGATGTATCGAGCGTCGCTCTCTTGGATCATCGCCGCGTCCGCGAGCATCACGGTGCACAGATCGACCGTCGCCGGCGTGGCGTAGATGGGCCCCCGATACCCGTTCTTGTAGAGCAGCGGCAGGGCGCCGGAGTGGTCGATGTGGGCGTGGCTGAGGCACACCGCGTCGAGCTCCCCAATGTTCACCGGGATGTTGCGATTCCTGGCCAGGGCCTCATGACGCCGGCCCTGGTAGAGGCCGCAGTCCAGCAGCACTTGGGCCCGGGGGGCGCGGATCAGGTGCATCGAACCGGTGACGGTGCGTGCAGCTCCTTGGAACTCGATTTCCAGAGCGGCCTCCTCAATCCTCGCGAGGTTGCGCGCGCACGGTCAGGACGGCGCACGGGGCGTGGCGGACGACGCGCTCGGCGACGCTGCCGATCAGCATGTGGGCGAGGCCGGTGCGACCGTGGGTCGCGATCACGATGAGGTCGGCTCCGATGTCCTTGGCGGTTTCGCAGATGGCGTTGGGGGCGGAGGTCGCCTGGGCGATGATTTGGTCTACTTCGCTCACGTCGGCGTAGTGCTCTCGGGCGATGTCATCGAGGTTCTTGCGGACGACCCCTTCGAGCTCGGCGATGATCTTCTCGCGGAATCCCGCAGGGTTCGGGATGGCCCCCGGGGGCACCAGGGGGTCCGGGTCGATCGCGTGAAAGAGCGTGACCTTCGCCCCAGCGGCGGCGGCGAGGTCGGCCCCCGCTCGGACGGCGTCTGCTGCCCCGTCCGAGAAGTCGGTCGCCA
>JAFDCW010000844.1 GCA_019312705.1 Deltaproteobacteria bacterium | reverse complement strand
CCGTGTCAGCTTGGCAGCGTTTTCCGACAATGCTCGAGGGCTTTGGGCAGGGCATCGGCGACCTCAGAGGCCAAGAGGCCGCGATCTCCCCGGGCCGTCGCCTCTCCGCCGAGGGCATGCACCACGACCGTAGACGACGCGGCCTCGACGGGCGAAAGGCCCGCGCCGAGGAAGGCCCCGATGGCCCCCGCGAGCACGTCCCCGGTCCCGGCCGTCGCGAGGGCCGGCGTGCCGAAGGGGCAAACGCGAAGGTCCCCGTCTGCCGAGGCGATCAACGTGCGCGCGCCCTTGAGAACCACCGTGGCCCCGGTCGCCGCCGCGAGGCGTCGGGCGGCGCCGTAGCGATCGGCCTGCACCTGGGCGCTGGTCGTGCCGAGCAGCCGAGCGGCTTCTCCGGCATGAGGCGTGAGGACCCGGGGGGCCGGCGCCCGAGCCAGGCTCAGGTCCGGGCTCCCGGCGAGGGCCGTGAGGGCATCGGCATCGAGGACCGTGGGCACCGGCAGTCCCCGGGCAATGCCGAGGGCGACGGCCATCGCCGCCCCATCGAGGCCGAAGCCCGGGCCCACGACCGCCGCATCACAGCTCTCGGTCAGCAACTCGACCGCTCTCTGGACGTTCTGGGGGAGCGCTTCGACCATCAGCTCCGGGATGGCCCCGACGAGGGCGCGAGCGACCTCTCCTCGGGGCGCGAGGGTCACCAAACCCGCCCCTGCCCGGAGGGCGCCCCGTCCAGCGAGAAGTGCCGCCCCGACCTTGCCCGGGGAGCCTGCGCACACCCAGACCCGCCCCGCCCTGCCCTTGTGAGCGCCGACGGCACGCATCGGAACCGCCCGGGCGACGTCCGCGCGCTCGAGCAACATCGCGGTGGCGCTCTCCGGCGCCGGCACCCCGATCGAGACGAGCAACACCTGCCCGGCGAGGGCAACGCCGGGGTGTTGGTGCAGGCCGAGCTTGTGCGCTGCAAACGTCGTCGTCACGTCGGCGCGCACCGCAGACCCGAGCACCGCCCCGCTCCCGCCATGCACGCCGGTTGGGATGTCGAGGGCGAGCACGGGCGCATCCGATGCATTTATCGCTCTCACCGCCGCGGCGAAGGCCCCTCCGAGGTCCCGGTCGAGGCCGGTACCGAAGAGCCCGTCGACGATGACCGTCGCGGCGCTACACAAGCTGCTGTAGTCGACCTCCCCCTCGTGCACCCCTCCGCGGATGGCTTCGAGGGCAGCGAGGTTGACCCGCGCATCCCCAGACACCTGTCCGCGCTCCCCGACGAGGACCGGGACCGTCGCGATCCCGGCGTTTTCGAGGTGCCGAGCGACGACCCAGGCGTCCCCCCCGTTGTTCCCGGGGCCGCCAAAGATCACCGGCGAGGACAGCTTGCCCCCGAAACGCTCGACGAGGGCGCGGTAGGCCCCGGCCCCGGCGTTCTCCATGAGCACGACCCCGGGCACACCGAGGCCGTCGATGGCGTGGCGATCGAGGGCGCGCGATTCTTCCGGGGACAGCAAGGGGATCATTGGTTCGGGCTCTCTGTGCTCTCTGCTCTCTCTGCTCTCTTGGCCTCACCCCGGGCGATGGCTTCGAGGTATGCACCGACGGCGTCGTCGAGGCCGACAAAGACGGCATCCGCCACCAGGGCGTGGCCGATGTTCAGCTCGACGATCTCGGGAGCCCGAGCGATGAGGGGCTCGGTATTGGCCACGGTTAGACCATGCCCCGCGGCCACCGTGAGACCGGGCGCCTCGGACCGAGCGTAGCGGGCCGCCCGAACGAGGCGTGCGAGCTCCGCCTCCGCGGCCGCCCCAGTCGCGTTGGCGTAGTCTCCCGTATGCAGCTCGATGGCGGTCGCGCCGACGTCCCGGGAGGCGGCGATTTGCGTTGCCTCGGGGTCGATGAAGAGGCTGACGGGCACCCCCGCCTCGTCGAGACGCGCGATGGCGGCAGCGATGGCATCACGGCAGCCGACGACATCGAGCCCCCCCTCGGTCGTCTGCTCCTCGCGTTTCTCGGGAACGAGGGTGCAGAGGTCGGGGACGATGCGGGAGGCGATGGCGACCATCTCGTCGGTCGCCGCCATCTCGAGGTTCAACAGCGTCGTCACCCGGGGCCGGAGCCGCGCGACATCGTCATCAACGATATGACGCCGGTCCTCTCTAAGGTGAACCGTGATGCCGTGGGCCCCCGCAGCCTCGCACCGCAGCGCGGCCTCCAAGGGGTCGGGGTAGCGCGTACCGCGCGCGTTGCGCAGAGTCGCGACATGGTCGACGTTGACGTGCAAACGAACGGTCATCGAGTCAATCGGGTGCAGCCGGCCTCAGATCCAGCGGGGTCTGGACGGAGGGGGTGAAAACGCGGGGGGATCCAAGGAATCCTGGGGTTGTAACACGCACAAAAGCCCCAAGCCCCCCCCGCGATGACGAGAATATCTCCGCTAAGCCTTTCGAGGAATGGCCAAGTTGGAGCCAGCCGCCCCGGTCCGGCGGAGCTGCGTGCAGAGGCCACGGGGTCGGTTTGGAGGAATCACACGAAGGCGTCCGCCAAGATTGGCATGGTGAGCAACGTCGTCGGTCGTGGTCCGAAAAGTCTGACGCTCACTCACCGAAGCCGCCACGACGTCCATCTGCTTCGCACTACCGGCTCCACTTCCGGCG
>JAFDCW010000153.1 GCA_019312705.1 Deltaproteobacteria bacterium | reverse complement strand
GAGACGCAGGCCGAGGGGGCCCGGTCGTCGGGCGCCGGTCGCGCTGATGAGGATCGTGAGCACGTTTCCGGCGCCTACGGCGAAGACGATGAGATAGGTCCATCGGCGCGCGAGGAACTCCGGGGGGAGGATGGTCGCGACTGCCACGATGGGCAGGAAGATACCGCCGAAGCCGGCGAGGCCCATGCCGCGGGTGATCCGGCCCTTCCGGGGAGCGCTGAGGAATTGCGTGAGGGCCGCCGCGAGGGCGACGAAGCCGGCGACGGCGGCCAGGTTCCGGGGAAGCCCGCCGAGGTTCGACAGGGTGAGATGCGTGGGGTGGTCGAGGATGCCCGTGAGGCTGCGGACGATGCCGTGATTGAGCAGGAGATCGACGATTGCCGCCAGAGCGGCCAGAACCCCGAGGATGGGCGAGGCGGCGAGGATCTGCGACGGGACTTCGGCCACCGGGCGTTTCACGCTCTCGGCGGATTGGGCGGGGGCTGCCACGGAGCCGACAGGGTCAATCGCCACCCCAGCAGCGTCAAGGTGAGAGTGAGGCGTCGACTTGCGGGGACCGACCCGCTTGGGCTAAATCGCTTCGTCCATGACTGTCATGCAACAAGAGTCGGCAATGCCGCGCCCCTCGGCCACCGTCAAAGAGGTCCGGGCGATCCACGACCTGCCTCTGATGGAGCTGCTCCACCGAGCCCAAGGGGTGCACCGGAAGCACCACCCGGAGAACCAGGTGCAGCTCTGCGCGCTGCTCTCGATCAAGACCGGAGGGTGTGCCGAGGATTGTGGGTACTGCCCTCAGTCGTCCCACCATTCGACGGAGGTCGAGCCCGAGCGCTTCCTGCCCGTCGACGAAGTGGTCCAGAAGGCCCGCATCGCCAAGGACGCCGGCTCGACTCGCTTCTGCATGGGCGCGGCCTGGCGTGACGCCAAAGACGGCCCGGCCTTCGACCGCGTGATCGAGATGGTGCGCGGCGTCGGCAGCCTTGGCCTCGAGACATGCATGACCCTCGGAATGCTCACCGACGAGCAGGCCGCGCGCCTCGCTGACGCCGGGCTTACGGCGTACAACCACAACCTCGATACCTCGAAAGAGTTTTACGGGGAGATCATCACCACCCGGACCTACGAGGAGCGCCTCGCGACCCTCGACCGGGTGGCCAAGAATGGCATCAGCGTGTGTTGCGGCGGCATCATCGGCATGGGCGAGTCCATCAACGATCGCTGCGCGATGCTCGCGACCCTGGCGAATCTTCCGACTCGCCCGGGCAGCGTTCCCATCAACGCGTTGGTTCCCGTCGAAGGTACGCCCCTCGAGGACCGGCCCCCGGTCGACTCCCTCGAGCTCGTGCGGGCGATCGCGACCGCCCGCATCCTGATGCCCGAGGTACGCGTTCGTCTCTCGGCGGGCCGGGCCAACCTGAACCGTGAAGCCCAGCTGCTTTGCTTCATGGCCGGGGCCAACAGCATCTTCTACGGAGAGAAGCTGCTCACGACGGGCAACGCCGATGCCGACGCGGACCAGGCCCTCATGCGGGATGCTGGTCTCGCGCCGATGCCACCTTCTTGCTGATGAGCTAGCAATCCAGCTCGGGTCGACTGACGTCGCCCTGTCGCCTTCTTGCT
The DNA here is from genome assembly GCA_019312705.1 of Deltaproteobacteria bacterium. The sequence continues at coordinate 6,518 of JAFDCW010000153.1, read as the reverse complement.
ACCCGTCAGCAATCCAGCTCGGGTCGACAGACGTCGCCCTGTCGCCTTCTTGCTACCCGTCAGCAATCTAGCTCCGCGGAGCCTTCTTGTTAGCGCCCGCCTTGCACCATGCGTGATTCGCGGCGCACATCGATGCGTCCGACCACGACTCGCTCGCCGGTGAGGGTGAAGGGGATGGTCCGGCGTTGGCCGAAGGCGCGGACCTCGATGCGGCCGGTGACCGGGGTGCGGTCGTCGGGGTCTGCGCGGTTGACCTCGACCATGTAGCTCCCGGGGGTCGCTCGCCGGAGGCCGAGCTTCTCGCCGCCGGAGCGGCTGCCGTCCTCGCCGACCACGTTGCGTCGGCCACCCATCCAGGAGATGCGGGTCCCCTGGGGGGTGATGAGGCTGAGGTCCACGTCCGTGCTGCCGCCCCAACTCGCGTCGAGGAGGAGCTCGCCGCGGGGACGCGTCGGGGCGACGTTGCGGGCGAGAGCACGCTCGACGCGGCTCCGGGCTTCGTCATTCTCGAGCGCGCTGAGCACCCGGTCTGCACCGCGGCGCCGGCTGAGGCCGCGTTCGCAGCGCACGGCGTCAGCCTGCACATCGTCGTCGTCGGGGCGAATCTCCGCGAGGGAGACCCGGTGGGCGCATGCCCGGTCCGGCATGCCCGCCCGGTCGAAGGCGTTGGCCATGCGCTCGTGGAGCACACGCTCGTCGGGGCGCAGGTCGACGATGCCCGACAGGAGACGCAGGGCTTCGGGGCGGTTGCCCTGACGACCGATGATGTCGCTCAGGTAGGTGAGGGCCTCCGGGTCGAGGCGGTCGCGGGAGATCCACGCCTCCGCCACCTCCTCGGCGCGGGTAAGCTCGCCGACCCGGGTGAGGGCCCGGACCAGGTCGCGGTGTCGGTCACGGCTGTCGGGGCTTTGCCGGAGAGCGGACTCGGCCTCGGTGACGCGGCCGTGCCACGCGCTGCGGATGTTGGTGTCGGTCTGGATGGTGCCCGTGCGGAACCACTCGCGACGCATCCACTGTCCGCCGCGGCGACCCCTCAGGGGGACCCGTGGAGGGCTCGCGTTCGGCCGAATCTGCGGTTGTTCCACGTCCACGTTGTCTTCGCGGGCCTCCATTTCCCTCACGGGTTCGGGGGCGGCTTGCACGTCCGCAGGGCGTCTTCCCATGCGCCTCCTGGGGCCCGGCGCTGACCTGGTCGCGGCCGATGACGGGGCCCCGCCGCCACCCGAGCCGGGGGCGCCGGAGAGCATGTCGGCGAGGCCGCCGAAGCCCGCCGAAGCACCACTGGAATCGTGCCTCAATGCGCCAAGCGTCCCGTATTCCGCGAGGCCCGTGCCTTCGCCCATCTCCATGTCTTCGTCGCCGGTCCACTGCACTGTGGGCTGGTTACGGTCGACCCCGAAGGCGCGGAACATGGCCTCGGACTCGAGGACCAGGAGCGAGGTGTGGCGGGACATGACGCCGAAGGCCTTCGACAGCGCGATGATGCGAGGCACGTCCTCGCCCTTTCCGCCGAGTTCGAGCTCTTCGATGCTCGCCGCCGCCCACTGGCGCGGCACGAAGGCGTTGCCCCGGGCCGTCGACGCCGTGAGGTTCACTGGGTAGCGGTCCTCGAAGGGGCGCCCGCCGACCTTGCCCGAGAGCACGATCTCTCCCCGGATGTCGTTTTGATCGAGGCGCGCCACGACCAGCAGCTCTTCGCCGGCGCGGATGGTCGACAGCTGGGTCGGGGCGATCTCACTGACACCGCCGGGCATGCGCACCGAGGCGTTGGTGAGGGAGGTGCCGTAGGTGGTCTCGAGGACCGCGAGGGCCGCCGTGGCGACGCGCTGGCCGGGCACGTAGGGCACATAGTGGCCGCCCCCGGCTCGGGCGATGGCCGAGAGGTTCAACGTGTCCGAGTCGCCGCCGATGCCGACGGTGGTGAAGGAGAGCTGGGGGTCCCCGCCCGCGAGGGCGTCGACCTCGTCGGCGAGGCTGCTCGCCCGTCGGTGACCCACCGAGGCGACTCCGTCGCCGATGTAGATGACCCGCACGTCTCGGCCCGCCTCGCGCCCATCGCGAATCGTGTCGACGGCGGCCCGGAGCGAGGCTCCGACGTCCGAGGCTCCGGCCGGGCGAATGCCCGACAAGAAGGTCGCGGTCTGGGTGGCCGTTTGGGAGGTCGGTGTCGCGGGCGTCGGGCCCATCGCCTGACAGGTCGCGTCGCAGGCGACGACCATGAAGCGGTCGCGGCGGTCCATCTCGCCGACGAGGCGCTGGGTCAGCTCGGTCGCACGTTCGTAGCGCTCACCGACCATCGATTGGCTCGAGTCGACGACGATGACGTAGTCGCGGCTCTGGGATTGGGTCCAGGCCGGCAGGTCCGGGCGAATGGCAAACACGGCGTAGCCACGGCTGTCCTGGTTGAGGGCCCGGTGGGCGGCGAGGATTTCTGCTGAACCTTCGCGAGTCTGGGTAGGTGCGGCGGCCGTGGCGTCGCCCGAGAACGTCCACCAGCGGATCTCCGCATCTGGGTTCTGCATGTCGAAGTCGATGATGAGGTCGCCCTTGGCGAGGAAGTCGTCCGCGACGTAGTTCAGCTGGGCGCTGTTCCCGTCGGCGCGCTGAGTCATCTGGTAGCCGTGGGGGCGCACCTCGCCGTCGTGGCCCGTGACCCGGACATCGAGCTCGAAGCGTCCGACGCGGGTGGACTCGTCCGGCGAGAAGGGCAGGGGGTGCACGTAGCGCCGGGCGCTCCGGCCGTGGGGGCGGAGGTTCTGGGTGTAGGTGATGCGCATGCGGCGCTCGCCGTGGGCCGGAATGGGGAAGATCTTCAGCTCGAAGCGTCCCCCGCGCTGCCACTCGAGCAGCGCCGGGTCGCGCCAGGGGCCCGGGACCCAGATGAACTCTTCGCGTTGGCGGCGCTGCCGCGGGGCCGTCGCGTTGCGGATGACTCCGCGCCAGATCTGAGCGGCTCGGTCGCGCTCGACGAAGGCCCCTTCTTCCCACTCGCCATCGACCTCGAGCTGGAGCGACGAGATTTGTGCGTCCGAGGGGAGGGGGAACCGGTAGATGCCTTCGAGGACGTGGTCCCCGTCGTTGCGAAAGACCTCTTCGATCTCCGTCCGGGCGACGTTGCCCACGAGGCGCACCGTCGAGCGGTGGGAGGCGAGGGTCAGGGGCCGCTCCTGGTCGTCCCGCTCGCCGGGGCGACGCGCCCGAAGTTCGCCGAGGCCGCGGATACCGCGCTCGGTCGCGCCGTCCGCGCCGCCGAGCTCGGACCACGCCACGTCGGCGGCGAGCCGCATCGCCGGAGAGACGCTCGGCCCCGCGCCGTTCGGCAGGATGCCTTCTTGTCCTGCCTTCACCTCGACGGCGCTGCCCCCCGCCCCGTGGGCGCGGACCGCACCGCGAGTGACGCGCACGCTGGCGACGTTTTCGGTGGCGCTGAGGACGAACTTCGTGCCGAGGACCTCGATGTGGCCCGTCGGGGTGCCGTAGACAGCCGCGGGCCCTTGGTCGAGGTGGGCGACATCGGCTACGAGTTCACCTTCGCGGAGCTCGACGCGTCGAGGCACGCTCCCAATGAGGGCCAGGGTCGTCGCGTGGTTCAGGGTGACCGTCGAGCCATCGGAGAGCTCGAGGCGGGTTCGGGTGCGGTCGTCGGTGGTGATGATCGCGCCCGAGGGGACCTGGGCCCCCGCGGCGAGGGGCATCGCCGTCCCTCCGTTCACGGTCATCCTCACGCCGTTCTGACCGTCGGCGGCCGCGCGCTCGACGCGGACGACGCGGGCCGAGATTGCGCCCATGGCGGCAAGCACCGGGGGCGTATCTGCTTCGTCGCCGCTGTCATTGCCCATGAGCGAGAAGGCCCCGACGCCGACGAGGGCGAGGAGCGCGAGAGCCGCCGCGGCGAAGGCGCCGAGGACGAGGAGGACCGGGCCCTTACCGCCCTTCTTCAGCTGGCTGACGTTGCTCGTCTGTTGGGTGCTCTCGCGGTGCTCCGGGGGGAGTTCCTGTTGGTGCACGGTCGCGCCCAGGTCGGACCTCGCGGGAAGACGCCCTCGTTCGCCCGATACATCTGCTGCCGCTTCGGCGACTGCGCTCGGGTCGAGGGCCCCGCTGCCCGCAGGCAACGTGTCGTTGGTGCCCGCGACCTCGTCGGTCGCTGGGCCCCGGGCATCGAGGGCGGCCATGAGGCGCGCTTCGAGGTCCTCCGGCTCCTCGTAGTCGGCGCCGGCCTCGGCGACCGCGTCGGCGACCGCCTGACCTTCGAAGCGTGCGTCGCGGAACTCGTCCGACATGCCGAGGAGGTCGGCGTGCTTCTCGATGAGCGCGTCGTCTCCGTCGACGATCCCTGCCAGATCGTCCCAGAACTCGTTCTCGTTTTCGTTCTGTGTTGACTCACTCATCTCAGACCTCGTCCTTCAGGTACTTCCGGAGCCGGCTCAGGGCCCGGCTTGCTCTTTTGCGTGCGGCGGCCTCGTCGATGCCCACCGCGACCGCGATTTCTCGGTAGCTGAGGCCCGCCTCGTAGCGCAGCACGACTGCGTCGCGCTCCGAGGGCTTGAGGTTCTCGAGGGCCTCGCGGACCTTTCGCGCCCGGCGGTGGCGCTCGGCAATGTCGTCTGGCATGCCGACTGGCGTCTCCGCGTCGTGCACGAGGCGCAGCTTGTTCCGGCGCCTCACCCGGGTTTCGATGCGCCGGGCGCACATGCGTCGGGCGATGCCGAAGAGCCACGAGCGCACGGACCCGTCGCCCCGATACGAAGCCATCGCATCGTGGGCGGCGATCAGCGCCTCCTGGACCGTCTCCTCGGCCTCGGCCTGGTCGCCGAGCATCGCCATGCATAGGCGACCGACGGCCGCTCCATGCTCACGAGCGCACATCGCGATTGCGTCGCGATATGCCCCCTCTCGTATCCGAATACGGATTGGATCAGCCTCATTTGAGGCGAGGTTTGCCGCTACCATCACGTCCCCCGGTGCCTATGAGCCGGCGATCCGTGACCAACAAAATGATCGCCCGGAGCGATGATGAGCGGAATTCAGGCGAAATGGGGCCTCAAAAACGCAATCAGGGCGCCCACCTGTCAGTGAGCGCCCCTTCATCGAGCTTCGCCGCCGGCGGGCGAATGGCCAGATTGCCTATTCGCCGTCGTCGGAGCCTACGAAGCGCAAGTCCTCGAGGAGCTCCTGGAGGTGGGCGTCGCCCGAAAAGGACCACACCTGGTAGACGCACTCCTGGCCCCGGATCTTGAGGGTCGCGACGCTGCCCTCGGCGCCCTCTTCGAGGTCGGCTTCGTCGACCGAGGTCTCGATGCGCACGCGGCTGCCGTCGGCGAGGGTGCGCTCTTCGGCCTCGAGGGGGTCTTCCTGGTCGACCATGACAGCGGTGCCGGCGATGCCGTAGGCCCCGCGCCCGCAGTCGGTGCAGGCTTGGCCGCTGCGGTCCACGCCGGGCATGCCCCTCTTATCGAACTCGACGGCCCATCCACCGTGGTAGTCGGCGCGCCGTACGGGGACTCCGCGTCCGGCCGTCCCGAGGGTGAGGGGGGCGCACCATTCACGGTTTTCGGCGCTCGCCCAGGCGCGCACGAGGGCGCCCGGAACATCGCTCGTCGCGACGGGCTCGGCCGACCAAGGGGCAGCGGCCCGGCGGTCGTCCCAGTCGTTGGGCAGGGCGCCACTCTCGATGTCGACCATCTCGAAGGTCGAGGTCGAGCTCGTCTCCCGACCGGTGGCGTGAGCGCCGTCGGCTACCGTGTCACCGGAGTTTGCGACCCCCGCCGCGCCGCAAGCCGAGAGAAAGACGAGGGCACTGAGCCCGAAGAGCGCACGCATGAGTCACCTCCTGCCGCCGCTGCCGACTCGCCCGTCGGGCAGGGGACATGAACGACGGATAACGCGTCGCTCTCGAAAGGCGCAAGAAAGTGGTGCGATCCACACTCGCAGGGCCCTACCAGGGCAACACTGCACCCTCGGCATGCCAGAAGGTCCCACTCGTATCGGGCGTCAGCTCGTCGATGCGAGCGAGCAGTCCCGCCGCCGACTCGTCGGCGGTCACGTTGCCGCTGTTGCCGACCATGCGGGTCTGGACCCAGCCGGGGTGCAGGATGGCGACCATGACACCGCGGTCTGCCACATCGTTCGCGAGGGACTTGAAGGCGGCGTTTACGGCGGCCTTGCTCATGCGGTAGCCATAGGCGCCACCGGAGCCGTTGTCGGCGATGGAGCCCATGCGGCTCGTGACGACGGCGACCTTGGCGCCCTGCCCGAGGCGGCCGAGGAGGGCGTGGGTTACACGCAGGGGGCCCATGCTGTTCACCTCGAACTGGCGCCGGATGGAGTCGAAGTCGAGCTCGTCGAGGCCGCCCTGTTCGAGGATGCCGGCGTTGAGGATGAGGTGGTCGATGGGGCGGTCCCCGACGGCGTCTTTGAGGCGCTGGGCCCCGGCGCTCTCGGTCACGTCGACGTCGGTCACCACCTCGGCCCCGGTGGCGGCGAGCTCGTCGCTCGGCTTTCGGCAGGCGGCGACG
>JAFDCW010000152.1 GCA_019312705.1 Deltaproteobacteria bacterium | reverse complement strand
TACGATCGCTTTTCGCCAGGCTAGGTCAACCGCAGACCCCTAAGCCCGCGGAATGATCCAGATACTTCTGACTACTCGTTAGACGGGAACGGGAACGGGAACGGGAACGGTGACGGACACGGGAACGGGAACGGGAACGGGAACGGAAACGCCCCCCCCTGGCATCCCCCATTTGGTATGTGTAGGCCCGGATCGCACCTCCCCCCTCAACCTCCCACAAAAGTGAAGGGGGATCAGACATGAGGTCTCCCCGAACGCCGGCTCACCTGATAGGCGTCTTGTCCATGGGGGACACCTGCCGATTCACATACATGCTCAACCGCGGCTCTCGCCGCTTGGGCGTGGTTCTTTTGCCGTACCTCGGTCGCGCCCGCGCGCGGCAACGGGGCGCGACGATTACTCAGATGCTGCTCGACGGGCGCGGCGATCCACTGAGCATCGCGAAGACGATGTTGCCGGAGCTCGGTGAGCCGACCCGGGTTCGCGCGGCGGCCCACGTGGCCCGGGCGTGGATGGCCCTCAGCCAGAGCTGAAGCCACAACCCACTTGAGCGAAATCAAGGGCGTCACGAGAGACGACCTAAGATCAGACGCAGTGAGCACGCTGTACGCGAGAGCGCCCTCTACCAATGGGGCGAACCATGGGTGACGAGGCGACTCGGGTGGTGGCCTGGAGTTCCCTCGAGGAACGACAGCCAGCGCGGGCCGAGGTCGAGGGCGTGCCCCTCGTGGTCATCCGCCTCGGGGACGAGGCGCACGTGCTCCACCGGCTCTGTCCGCACCGCGGCGCCGACCTCGCCTGCGGGACCATCGAAGGAACGGAGATCGTCTGCGCAGAGCACGGATGGGCCTTCGAGTGCGCGACCGGTGAGAGCGAGGCCATCGCCGGAGCCGACATCAAACGCTTCCGCGTCTGGGTGAACCAGTCCCTGGACGAAGTACAGATCGACGGCGCCGAGGCGCGCGCCTTCCGCGAGGGCCTGGTCGACGACTTCGACTACGAGCTGTGACGCCTCGGATCAGGATGACGCGAACGCGATGAGTCGAGCAGATATCAAGGTCGGCTTCGCCTGCAACAACCGCTGCGTATTCTGCGCCCAAGGTCACAAGCGCCGGGACGTAGGCTTCATCGACGCGAAGGAGCTCGCGGACCGCATGCGGAAGGCCTTTGCGCCGGGCCGCGGCTTGGTCCTGACCGGCGGCGAGCCCACGATTCGCCGCGACCTGGTGAAGCTGGTCGCCCTCGCCCACGCCATCGGATACGCCCCGATTCAGCTTCAGACCAACGGCCGCATGCTCACCTACGCGCCCCTCGTGGACCGCTTGATGCGCGCCGGGGTGACCGAGTTTTCGCCGGCGCTGCACGGCTCGACCGCGGCGGTCCACGACGCCCTCACGGGGGCCCCGGGGTCCTTCGACCAGACGGTCGCGGGCATGCGAAACGTCGCCCGCGCCGGCGCCCTACTGCTCACCAATACGGTCGTCGTCCGCGACAACCTCGGTTGCCTCGAAGACACCATCCGGCTCCTGGGGTCCTTGGGCGTGCGCCAGGCCCAGCTCGCCCTGGTACATCCGGTCGGCACCGCCGGCGAGCTCTACGACCAGATCGTGCCGCCCATCGACGAGGCGGCGGAGGCGATGGCCGGAGCGATCCGCGCCGGGCGTTCACTCTCGATGAGGGTCGTGACCGAGGCGGTCCCGCCATGCCTGCTCCCGGGGCTCGAGGACGCAGTCGTCGAGGAGCGCATCCCCGATACGACCGTCGTCGACGTCGACGGCGAGCTCTTCGGCTTCTCGACGTGGCGAGCGGACGAAGGCAAAGCCAAGGGTCCGCGCTGTGGGGAGTGCACGCGCAACGACCGTTGCGAAGGTCCCTGGCGCGAATATCCAGAGCGCTTCGGCTGGGACGCCTATCGGCCAATGGCCTGAGGCGAACCCTCTTCTAGCCAGTTGGCCCGATGCTTGCTCCACCAGCCCACCATGAGATGGATGTGCCACTACGTGCCGGTCGCGCTCTCAGCGGGGCTCTTTTTGTCGGCTTGTTACGCGGACCACGGGGACGAGTGCGACGAGCGCCTGCCCACCGCCCAGGTGTGCTGCGACGGCGCGGGCAACTCCGTGCCCCCGGCATCCATGTGCCCCTTCGTTTGCGGCCGCGGCACGGCCGTCGCGTCCGCGGACGAGTGCGCGGTCGGTACCCCGCCGCCCCCGGTCGTCGACGCCGGCCCAGGGACTCCTGACGCCGCGCCACCGCCCTCCGACGCCTCGCCGCCGCCCCTCGAGTGCCCCCTGGCGCGCGCCGCCGCCACCTGCCTCGAGAGCTTCCTCGTCGAGCCTGGGGTGCCCTTCGCGCTGCCCGTCACCTTCGACGCCTGCACGTGCTGCGCCGATACGCAATGCGCGGCAGAGACGGACGCGGCGAGCCAGACGCTCTACCTGACCACCGCCCTCTGCCCCGACCCCTGCGACTGCGACTCGTGCAATACGCCCCAGGGCAGGTGCGACGTTCCGCCCCTCGCCGAGGGTACGTGGAACGTGGTGGTCAACGACGCCCCGGCGTTCCAGCTCCCGGTCTACCCCGACTCGGGCCTCGTGGCGCCCCCACCCGGGTGCGCTACCTACGCCGAGCCGGATGCCTGTGCTTTCTCCGAGCGAATCGATCCCACCGGCTGGCGCCCGACTCAGGTCTGCGCCGAGCAACACCCCTGGCTCGGCACGCCCTCCGAAGTGACCCTCACGCTGGCTTCAGATTGCTGGACCTGCGGCCAACTCTTGGGCCCCTGCCAGGTGACCCTCGAGGAGCGCCACACCTTCGACCTCCCTCCAGGCGGCGAGCTGCGGGTCTCCCCCCAGTACCACTGGACGGCGTGCGACGTGGACTGTCCGGCCGTCTGCATCGAGGCCGAGCAACGATGTGTCGCGCCGCCGCTGAACCCCGGTGAGTTCTACCGCGTCTGGGCCGACGGCGAAGTCATGCTCTCCTTCGTCGCGGGCGAGGCCGACGGAATCTGTAGCGTGAGAACACCCTAGTATCTGATGCAGAGTCGCGGGAGGGAGTATTCGCCTCACGCGTCCGGGTCGTCTTCGAGGATGAGCTCAAAGCCGGCCACGTCCATGGGTAGCCCGGGCGCCTCGCCCACTGCGACGAGGCGTTCGCGTTTGCCCACGCGCTTCAGCTCGAGGGCGCGGTGGTGGCAATAGGGCATGTTCCCCGCGCGCCCGAAGAGCGCAAACGAGGTCGAAGTGCAGCCGCCGCGGCACACCGTGGCGTAGTAGCACTCGCGGCAGTAGCCCCAGAGCTCGTCGACCGTCCAGTCACGGGTGTAGCGCAGCTGCGGTGAGCGCTCCCAGATTTCCACGAGCGAATGCTCTCGAATGTTGCCGCCATTCCAGTGCGCGGTCGGTTGGGACGTGCAGCCCTTCACCGTGCCGTCGGCTTCGAGGCCGATCACCCCGCGGCCGGCCCCGCAGCCGGTCCAGGAGCCGTGGGGAAGAGTTCCGCGCAGGAGTGATTCATGAGGACCGAAGTAACCGATGTTGTCCCCCGGCCAGATCATCACGCCGGCCTCGGTGGCCCGGGCCTTGAGCGCCGGAATCATCGAGAAGAGGGTCAGCACGTCGTAGGGCTGCAAGAGCACGTCGGGCTCATCCGCAGCGCGGCCCATCGCGATGGTGAGCTGGATCTGCCAGGCGAAGCACCCGAGGTCGATCATCATTTCGAGGATCTCGGGGAGTACCGGCATCGACAGGCGATTAATCTGAGTATTGACGGAGATCTTGATGCCAGCATCGCGGAAGTTCGCGAGGGCCTGGACGCCGCTCGCATACGAGCCCTTCACGCCGCGCAGCCGGTCATGGATGGCCGCGTTGCCGTCGATGGAGACGCTGGCGCTCTGCAGGCCCGCGTCCTTGGCGGCCCGCGCCCGGTCGGAGTTGATCCCCTTGCCAGCGGTCACGATCGAGCACTTCATGCCCTTCGCACGAATCTCGCGCACGACATCGAGCCAGTCTTCGCGCAGGTACGCTTCGCCGCCGGTGATGGTGACCTCGGGGACCTCGAGGGCCGCGAGCTGATGGACCACGTCGAGCCGCTCTTCACGAGTCAACTCCTCGAGGCGCTCCCGGCCCGCCCGGGAACCGCAGTGCCGGCATGCCTGATCGCACGCCAGGGTCGTCTCCCAGACGCAGTAGATCGGTCGGATCTGCCGGTCGATGGGCCGGGCCTCGTCGGCGAGGGGCAGGAAGGGCTCCGGCGGCGCGGGTGACGGACAGACCGGGAGGTTACGCTTCGCCCGGGGATGCTCCATCAGCGCGGCACGAAGTTCTGGCGGCAGGGGGTCGAGATCACTCGTCATGGGCGCAGTATTCCGAGCCCGCCGGCAGCGGGGCTTGCTCTAGCGCAACCGAGCCCCTCGGACCCCACGGGTACACGGGTACACGGGACAGGCTCCGGTTACCCCTCAGGGAGCCGCGGATACCGCGATTTCGACCCACGACGAGGCCGGGTGCGCGGACACATCGCCGACGGTCAACGTACCCACCTCGGTATCGAGCGTGAGCTGCGGGGAGCCGTCGAAGGGGCTCGTCTCGAAGTCGGTCGCGACGACGGAGGTCCGCGTCACCCGACACGTGGCCCACTCCTCGTCGGCACCGCCGTAGAGCTCCACGTCCGCGCAGCGCACGGTAAGCCGGCAGTGGCCACCGTCGGCTTGGGCGTCGTAGACCACGGAGCAGTGGGCTCCTTCGCGTAGCGTCCGCCGGCCGCGGACGGCGGTGACCCGCCCGGCATAGGAGCGCGGCGGGACCGCCCGGGTCTCGCAGCGGTCTGCGACGATGCGCGCCTCGCACGCGGCGGTCCGGTAGGACTGGGCCCGCGTCGGGTCCCCGTCGACGAGGTCGGCGAGGCGCATGCACGAGTCGGCGTGGCCGCCGTCGCAGGCGGTATGGTAGAGCGGCTCGGCCCGTTCGACGCTTTGCTCGGCTCCCTCCCCGGTGTCGTACATGAACGCGAGGGTTCCGCAGGCTCGGGGGATGTCACCGGAGTCGCAGGCCCGGCGGAAGTAGTCGAGGACGGCCTCGTCGTCTCGGCCACGGCGCCGCTCCCGGGCGGCGAGGCCGAGGTGATAGCAGGCGATGCCGTTCCGGTGGTCACAGGCGCGGCGGTAGAGCGATTGCGCGCGTTCGGCATCGGCGGGCCCGCCGATGCCGAGTTGTTCGACGCGACCGAGCTCCGCGCAGGCGTGATGATCGTCGACGCGGCAGGACTGTTCGAGGAGCTCCCGCGCCCGGCCGGCGTCGGGCGGAACGCCGTGAGCACCGCGGGCCAGCGCCCGACCGAGATGCGTGCAGCCGTCGACGTCTCCCCCGGCGCAGCCACGTTCATAGAGGGGGCCGATTTCGAGGCGCTCGGCGGCGCTGCCGCCGCGGGCGTGCAGGTCTCCGAGGAGGGTGCAGCCCCGAGCCCGATCGTCGTCGCACATTTGGCGATAGAGACCGACCAGGGAGGCCCGGTCATTGCTTCCCACGTAATGGTCAGCGACACGGCGGCAGCCGCGGTCCGAGCCGAGTTCGCAGCCCCGTTGATAGAAAACGAGGGCGGCGCCCCGGTCCCGTTCGACGCCCCGCCCCCTGTAGGTCAGGGCCCCTGCCGCCGTGCACGAGTCCGCATCTCCGGCGGCGCAGCCGGACCTGCCTGCTTCGAGGCCGACTCCATCGGTATCACCCGCCGGCGCACCGGCGACATGGGTCACGAGGCGCCGACACGCGGAGACGTCGCCGCGTTCGCAGGTCGCTGCCAAAAGACGCAGAGCGCGAGGGGGGTCGTGTTGGACCTCTTCTCCCTCGAGGAGGAACACGCCGAGGGCGTCACAGGAGTCCGTCCTCCCCGCCGCGCACTCGTTGTCGAGATCGAGGGCGACCAAGTGCGCCTCGTCGCCGTCGTTCAGGAAGCGAGTGACCACTTCTTCGCACGAGAGGGCATGGCCCCCGCATCGGGTCCCATTCGCAACGGGGGCGGGGGCGGCAGATGAACCACCGCCGCAAGCAGCAACCAGCGCCCCGAGGGCCCAGACAAAGACGCGCATAGCCGCCCAATACTAGTCCCAATTGCCGTCAGCGGAGCGGCAATCAGCGCTTGTCCTTCTTGTCCTGTCTGCGCTTGCGCTCGTTGCGCCGACGGCGGCGAGCCTCGGGGCTGCGCTCGTCGCCTTCGTCGTCGACCTCCGCGGGTCCGGCCGGGTCTTGGGCATACGCCTTTTGTAGCATCGCGTAGAGCTCGGGGTGTTTCTTTCGCAGCTGCGTGGGGCGCTCGAAAAACGCCTCGGTGGCCACCGCGAAGAACTCGGCTTCGTTGGTGGCGCCGTACTGGCGAAGGACCGACCGGTGGGCGTCGATGCGCTGCACCTCGTCGTGGACCAGGTTGAGCCATCCGCGGACCGCGTGCCACGGCATCAACGAAGGCACGCCGTCCGCCGGCCCCCCATCGAAGTCGAGCACATGGGCCATCTCGTGCAGCCCCACATTGAGCCCGTCGTCGCCCGCGGCGAATCCCTGCCGGAGGGCCCGAGCAGAGAAGATGATCGAACTCTGACGGCCAACCTGGCCGAGGATGTTGCCCTGGTTCGAGGTCACGTATTCGTCGTCGAATGCCTCGGGGTAGATGATCACGTCACGGACGCGCTCCCAGATGTACCCCGGCTGGCCGAATGAGAGCAGCGCCGCCGACGCGCCGACGAGGACCTTCAGCTCCTCTTCGACCTCGATGCCCCGGGGCCCGGCGATGGTGTGCTCCTCGACGAAGTATCGGACGTCACGCTCGAAGCGCTCCCGGTCGCCGCCTTCGAGGCCGTCATAGAAGTCGACGTACTCGTCGAGGACCGCGCGCCAGGTATCGGGAAAAGGCGCCCGGTCCATGCGTCGGCGACGCAGTAGCCGCCGATTCTGTACGTAGAGGCCGATGCCGAGGGCCGCTGTGAATGCGACGCCGGCGCTGACCGCGTCGCCGCGGACGACAAAAGCGAATACGCCGACGGCCAAAGCGAGGAGGGTCGAAGTGATGAATCGGAGTTTCATGATGCCGTCGGGGCGTCGGTGGACTCTCGGGTTTCGCGCAGGTCGAGGCCCTGCCGCGATACCGCCCGGAGGGCGAGATAGGCGAAGAGCCCGAGGGGCCCGAAGAGGAAGGTGAGCACGAGGCAGGGAACCACGAAGAGGTGGCGCACCCCGCGGCGGGCGGCGTCCCGGACCTCCCAGGCCCCGATGAAGAGGTCGAAGATCAGGTAGTGCAGCCACGCGGCAACGACGGTCTGGGGCTGGTCGAAGATAGCCATCACCCCGGCGAGGCTCAGCATGTTCGAGTCTCGATTGGCCGAGGGCTCGGTGAAGAGCAAGAGGCCGTAAGCCGCCGCGAGCAGCATCGGCAGAGCGCCGTAGTGCACCAGGCGCGTCGTGAACCCTGCCCGGGGCGCAAAGACGAGCAGCAGCCAGAAAGGCACGACCCCCCAACTGAAGACGAGGTAGAGCAGTGCCGGGTCGACGGGCACTCGCTAGGCCTCAGCGACGACGCCCGCCGCCGCCTCGTGTGCGTCCGCCGCCGCGCGTGCGATTGCCGCCTGAGGGTCGGGTAGACGGCCGGGTAGACGGTCGGGTCGTGCGCCTGCGAGTCGGGGTCGCGCGGCGGACCGGCGCCCGACGGACGGGTCTGCCGCGAACGTGCCCATGGCGATAGTGGTGGGGCGGCCGATAGTAGTGGTGGTGGTAGTGGTGGTGGTACCAGCCATAGGGCCGGACCCAGACGCGCAGGACGACCCGCCGCGGCGGCGCCACGACGATCACTGTCGTGCCCGCCGTCGCCCAGCCTCCCGGGTGGTAGGCCCAGGCACTACCGGCCACCGCCCAGCCCCCCGCGACGTAGACGTAACCGGCCCGGGGAGCGGACCAAAAGCCCGGCGCCCAGACGTACCGGGAGCTGGTCCACCACCAGTATCCGTTGACCCACACGTGGTCGGCCTGGGGCGGCGCCGGGCGCTCTTCGGCCTCGACCGGCGGCGGCCCCGGCGGCTCGACCGGCGCGGTCTGCTCGGCCTGGGGGGGGATCTCCATTTCGACCGGCACGTCCTCGGCCGCTTCCGGGCCTTCGGGCGCGGCTGCGGC
>JAFDCW010000151.1 GCA_019312705.1 Deltaproteobacteria bacterium | reverse complement strand
TCCTGGAAACGGTCAATGCCCTCGCCGACTCCGCGGAATACGCTGCACTCCGACTTCGGCGTGTCCTGCTCGAGCACGTTGGTATCGGTCGGCACCGTCGCACCGCCGCTTCCGTCAGCGGTGCCGCCGAGCGACGAAATCATGTTGGTGACTCCGTCGACGATACCGACGTCGCTGAAGTGATCGAGCTCGACGGTCAGGGTGCCCGCAGACTCGTCGTAGCTGGGGGTCAAGTAGCGCATTCGTCCGTCAGAAGTGCGGTGGATGACCCGGAGGGTGGTTGCGAGCGATGGGTCGCTGAGCTGTGAGGCGTCGTAGGGCAGGGTGAGGCGGACCGGTGTGTCGAACGTCAGCCCGTCCGGGCTGAGCTCCATGACAGGGCCTGTGGTGGTGGCGCCCCCTGAGGCGAGGTGCTGGAGCAGGAAGAAGGAGCCGTACTGCTCGAGGCTGTCCCAGTCGGTCAGAACCTCCGACAGCGTCCGGGCCAGGTCGCCGATCGCCGCGGCATCGGCCGCCGGGTCGATCATGGGCCCCGCCGCCGGTTCGCCCTCGACGACGCGGACGGTGATCTCAGTTTCGCGTGACACGGCGCCCGCCGGGACCTCGAGCACCGCACCGTTCAACGTACCGCCCAGAATCTCGATTCGCCCACCCTCGGCGGGCGTCGCGATGGCGCTCGCGGTGGATTCCGGTGGAGCATCGGGGGGAGCCGCATCGCAGCCGAGAACGAGCGAAGAGCAGACGAGGACGCCGACGGTACAAGCGGAACGAAACAGCATCAGCACAATACTAGCACTTTCATGAGTGGATGAGCTCGGGAGGTTCGGATATGTTCCCCCCGACTATTCGGAGATCTGATGGATGACGAACTCGAGGGCCTCGGGCCCCTCGCTCAAATGGTCGGTGTATGGGTTGGCGACTCCGGCGAGGACGTTGCCCCATCGCCAGAACGCGCGCCCGCCAAGACCGCGTTTAGGGAGCGAATCGTAGTTGCTTCGATTGGCCGCGTGGATAACCACGAGCAGGTCCTCTATGGGGTCAAATATACGAAAACCGCGTGGCGCATGCCTCTCGACCAGCAGTTCCACGAGGAGACGGGCTATTGGCTCTGGGACGCGAACCGGGGGCAAGTGATGCAATGTTTCGTCGTGCCTCGGGGCATTTCTGTGCTCGCCGGTGGGGCCGCGACGCCCACGGCGACCAAGTTCGAACTCGTCGCCGAGCTCGGCTCACCAACCTTCGGCATCGCCTCGAACCCCTTCCTCGACCGCGAGTTCAAAACCGTCCGGTACGAATACGAGGTCGATTTCGAAGAAGACGGCGTGATGAGTTATCGCTCCAACATCTTCATCCAGGTGGTCGGGCGGGACGACATCTTCCGCCATAGCGACGTCAATACGGTCCGGCGGGTGCACGTACCCGAGTAGTCGGTTTCGACGGGGCTGCCTGACACGGTCTACAACTGCAGACGTGGTTGAGGCGTTCGATGTGGGGCCGACTCCCACATCAGGCGCCAAATTCGATGCGCCGGTTTCATCGAGCGTTTCACCCCAGGTTGCAGAGGGGTTAAAAGTGTCGAGGCGCTCGCTGGTTTCCGTGATCACTTTCATCGGCGCCGGCGCCGCGACGGTCCTGGTGACACGCGTCTTCTTCGCGCATGGCCGCACACCACGTCGTCGTCGTTCGCTGGGCGCAACGCGTTCTGCTGCAGCGGCGCAGCGAACAGGCCTGAGCCGCCCGAACTCGCAGGATCCGTGCGCCCTCGCGGATCCGCTTTGGAGTCGGTGACATTCATGCTTTGCTCCTCCAACATGGCGGAGGACATCACCGCGCTCCTCGAAGCGCTCGAAGAGCTCAGCGGCCCGGCTCTGGTGCTCGACGCCCAGCTCCGGGTGATCGGTGCCACGAGGCAGTCGGAGGAGCTCGTTGGCACCCCCATCACGCCGGGCACCCTGGCTGCTGCACTTCTCTGCGGGGAGGGGCCAGAACGTCCGGTCGCGGAGGCCCTCGCCGCTGGACGACCGGTGAGCGCCTACGTTCATCGGCCCGGGCCCGACGGGGACGAGCGCGTCATCCGTGTGCGTGCGTCGCCCCTGCACAGTGGGGGCTTTGTTCTGCTCCTCGACGAGGAGAACGACGGGGAGGGCGAGGGGGTCGAAGAGCGTTGGGGAATCACCACCCGCGACCCGTCGATGAAGCAACTCCTCCGCGACATCGAGAAGGTCGGTCGCAGTGAGAGCTGCGTGCTGGTGCGGGGGGAGACCGGCAGCGGGAAGGAACTCGTCGCCCGTGCCCTGCACGAAACGTCGCCGCGGGCTGAGGGCCCGTTCCGGGCGATAAACTGCGCGGCCTTACCGCCAAACCTCCTCGAGAGCACGCTCTTCGGCCACGCCCGGGGCGCCTTTACCGGCGCGGTTCGGGACGAGCCGGGGCAAGTGCGCCTCGCGGACGGCGGCACGCTCTTCCTCGACGAGGTGGCCGAACTTCCCCTCGGCCTCCAGGCGAAGATGCTCCGGGTCTTGCAGGAGAAGACCGTCATTCCGGTGGGCGGACGAGACCCGGTCCCGGTCGACGTGCGCTTCATCAGCGCCACCCATCAATCGCTGCGGCGCGCGGTCTCCGATGGGCGTTTCCGAGCCGACCTCATGTACCGGATACGCGTCATCCCGATCTTCCTGCCTTCGCTGCGCGAACGCCGCGGAGACGTCGCTCTGCTCACCGACCGCTGCGTTGCGGAGCTCAACCGGCGCTTCGAACGCCAGGTCGAGCGCATCACGCCGGGGGCCCTCAGCCTGCTCGAGGACTACGACTGGCCCGGGAACGTACGCGAGCTCATGAACGCAATAGAGTATGCGTTTGTAATGGGGGAGGGCGCTGCGCTCACCGACGCGGACCTTCCGCCGGAGCTTCGAGGCCCCGATGAGGGGCGCGTATCGCCGCGGGTCAATGCCTCCCCGACAGCCGACCTTCAGTTGCCCCCGGAAGCCCGACGCATTTCGACGGCCCTCGAGCGCGCCGCGGGGCACCACGCCCGCGCCGCCGCCGCCCTCGGCATGAGCCGTACCACTCTGTGGCGGCGCATGAAGAAGTACGGCCTCGCGACTGATTGAGGGCGCGGCCCGCTGGGTCAGGACAACGCGTGCTCACGCATCTTGCGCCACAGGGTCGAGCGGCTCATGCCGAGGCGCGTGGCCGCCTCTGCTTTCTTGCCGCCGGTCGCGTCGAGGGCATCGAGGATGCGCGCCTTCTCCCGCGTAGCGGCCGTGTCCGAAGCCCTCGCCCCAGGTTCCGGCGGGGGGCCCTCGCCCCGAAACTCGGGGGTGAGGTCGCCCAGTGAGATCTCCGGCCCCTGCCCGACGGCGAAGGCATATTCGAGCACGTTGCGGAGCTCCCTCACGTTCCCCGGGTAGTCGTGGGAAAGCAGAGCCTTCATCGCGTCTGCGGTGAAGCTCCGCACCTGCCGACCGCCCCCGCGGTTCAGTTCGTCGAGGAAGTGCCAGGCGAGGGCCTCGACGTCTCCCTCTCGGTCGCGGAGCGGGGGCAGGAAGATCGGGACGACGCGTATCCGGTACATGAGGTCGGCTCGGAAGCGCCCCTGCTCGACCTCTCGGCGGAGCGCTTTGTGTGTCGCCGAGAAGATGCGCACGTCGACGGACACGGGTTCGGTTGCGCCGAGGGGCACGAACGCCTTCTCTTGCAGCACGCGCAAGAGTCGCGCTTGTATGTCTGGCTCGATCTCCGCGACCTCATCCAGGAAGAGCGTGCCCCCGTCGGCTCGTGCGAAGAGCCCTTGGCGATCTCGGACCGCCCCGGTGAACGCCCCCCGGACGTGCCCGAAGAGCTCCGATGCGAGCAGCTCCGAAGTGAGCGTTGCGCAGTTCACGGCCATGAAAGGCGCGCGGTTTCGCGGGGACAGCTCGTGGGCGGCCTGGGCGACCAACTCCTTGCCCGTGCCGGTCTCTCCCCGGATGAGGATCGAGGCGTTGGTCTGAGCGACCCGGCGCACCAACTCGAAGAGCTCGAGCATGATCGGCGCACAGCTGACCATGCCGTGAAAGACGATGAGTTTGGGACGGGGACGTTTGATCATGACGCGACGACGTTGCGTCATTTTGAATCGTTCTTCTGGTGGAGTCCAGTTGGTATATGGAAAGTGGAGGCAAAAGCGGTCTTTGGCGGTTGGCTCGGAGTATGCGTTGGGGGAGGGCTCACCCCGTCCCACGAGGCCTCCATGCTCTTCCGACAACTATTCGACCGCGAAACCAGCTCCTTCTCCTACTTGGTCGCCGACCAGGCCTCCGGGACCGCCCTGCTCATCGACCCCGTCCTCGAGCAGGTGGACCGGGACCTCGGCTTGCTCGACGACCTCGGGCTGTCCCTGACCTACGTCCTCGAGACCCACGTGCACGCGGACCACGTGACCGGCGCGGCGGTGCTCCGGGACCGCACCGGGGCGCGAACCGTCGTCTCGGCGACCGCTGGCGCCGCGTGCGCAGACGTAGCGGTACGGGATGGGGATGTCATCCGCCTCGGCGCCCTCGGCATCGAAGTGCGGCAAACGCCCGGGCACACGGCCGGGTGCGTGACCTACGTCACCGAGGACCAGCAATTCGCATTCACCGGTGACGCGCTCATGGTTCGCGGCTGCGGACGGACGGACTTTCAGGAGGGCGACGCCCCCACCCTTTATGCTTCGGTGCACGAGAAGATCTTCGTCCTGCCAGATACCTGTGCGGTCTACCCAGGCCACGACTACAAGGGCCGCACCCAGTCCACCGTCGGCGAGGAGAAGCGCCTCAACCCGCGTCTCGGGGGCGATAAGACCGTCGAAGAGTTCGCCGTCATCATGGACGGCCTCGGCCTCGCACCGCCCAAGCACCTCGCCGTGAGCTTGCCGGCGAACCAGAACTGCGGTCGCATTCTGCCCGAGAGCCCCACGCCGTGAACTACGGCTTCGTGATCGACAATCGCTCGTGCATCGGCTGCCATGCGTGCAGTACGGCGTGCAAGAGCGAAAACGAGGTTCCCCTCGGGGTCTACCGCACGTGGGTGAAATACACGGAGACGGGGACCTACCCAAACAGTCAACGCCACTTCCAGGTCACGCGCTGTAACCACTGCACCAATCCTCCTTGCGCGCGCATCTGTCCGACGGGGGCGATGTACCAGCGTGACGACGGGATCGTCGAGTTCAACAAGGACGCCTGCATCGGCTGCAAAGCCTGCATGCAGGCGTGCCCCTACGATGCGATTCATATCGACCCGGAGACCAGCACCGCGTCGAAGTGTCACTTCTGCGCGCATCGCATCGAGGTCGGCCTCGAGCCTTCGTGCGCCGTCGTTTGCCCGACCCACGCCATCATCGCAGGCGACATGGACGACCCGGACACGGAGATCGCCCGGGTGCTCTCGCGGGAGAAGGTCTCCGTGCGCAAGCCCGAACAGGGCACCTCGCCCAAGGTCTTTTACATCGATGGGGCTGCGGTGAGCTTGGTGCCGACGGCAACCGACCGCACCCCCGAGTCATTTCAGTGGGCCGACGTCTTGCCTCTCCACCCCGGTGAGCACACGTCTCATGGGGCGTCTCATGGTGCGTCCGCGGCGCCGCGCAAGAATCGGGAAGGTGTCGCTCTCCGCGCGCCTCAGCCCCAGGGCCTACCGACGGCCGGCCCGATCATGCTCGGCGGCTCCCAGGCCTCCCACATGGTTCAGGTTGGCTACAACGCCCAGCACAAGATCCCCTGGCACTGGCCGGTCCCCGCGTACCTCGTCACGAAGGGCATCGGCACGGGCATCTTCCTGCTCCTCGCGATGATCTTCGGCCTGGGCCTCGCTCCCTTCGACCCGCTCACGGCGGTCGTCGGCGGCGTCATCAGCACCGTCTTCATGCTGGCGACGACGGCGCTCCTGGTCATCGACCTCGAGCGGCCCGAGCGTTTTCTCTACATACTCATGCGTCCCCAGTGGCGCTCGTGGCTCACCCGGGGCGCCATCTTCTTGATGGGCTTTTCGACCATCGGCGGGCTCTGGACCACAGTTGAACTCGCAGCACTCGCCGGCTTCATCGACCCTGCCGTCGCGGAGACGGCCCGGCCCTACCTGCTGTGGTCCGGCGTTCCCTTTGCCGTCGGCGCAGCCATCTACACCGCCTTCCTCTTCGGCCAGGCCGAGGGGCGGGACCTCTGGCAGAGCCCGCTCTTGCCGCTGCACCTGCTCATCCAAGCGACGATGGCCGGCGCCGGTGCCCTGCTGGTCGCCGGGTTCTTCATCGACCTCGGTGTCATGGAGTCGATGGTCGCCTGGACCTTCGCCATTGCAGTAGGAGTCGACCTCTTCGTCACCCTTCTCGGCGAGTTTGGCATGCCCCACGCGTCCGAGATTGCGGCCCGCGCCGCGCACGAAATCAGCCACGGCCGCTACAAGAATCAGTTCTGGTTTGGCGCCATCGTCGTCGGTCACCTCGTCCCTGCGGCACTGGTCGTCGGCGGCGGCTCGCTGCTGCTCGCCGTCGCCGGCGCGGCTGCTCTGGCCGGCCTTTGGTTCTTCGAACACGCATTTGTGATGGCCCCTCAAGAGATCCCCAACAGTTGAGGCAGCGATGAGCTCCACTACTGGCACCCTCGATTTCTTCGCGCGCCTGCTCGCCTTCAAGCGCAGCGCACCCGACGCCGCTCCGCGTCCTGCTCCTGCGGTTCCGTCGGCAGTCCCGACGACCGCGGGCGAAATGATGCAGCAACCCGAGTACTCGGACACCAAGAAGAAACCCGTGCGCCTCACCACGGTCGAACAGACCGACGGGCGCATCAACCAATATCCGCCGCCCAGCTCCTGGGACGAGTGGATCGAGTGGGACAGCAAGTCGTGGCCGAAGCGGGTAGCGCGGCGCTACACCCTGGTTCCGACCATCTGCTTCAACTGCGAGAGCGCCTGCGGATTGCTCGCCTACGTCGACAAAGACACCTACGACATCCGCAAGTTCGAAGGCAATCCCGCTCACCCCGGGAGCCGTGGCCGCAACTGCGCCAAGGGGCCGGCGACGCACAACCAGGTCTATGACCCGGAGCGCATCCTCTATCCCCTGAAGCGGGTCGGCGCCCGCGGCGAGGGGAAGTGGAAGCGCGTCAGCTGGGACGAGGCGCTCACGGACATCGCCGAGAAGATGCGCGCCAGCCGGGCCAAGCGGCGCGACGGAATCATGTATCACGTCGGTCGCCCCGGCGAGGATCACTACGCCAACCGCGCCATCCAGAGCTGGGGCGTGGATGGTCACAACAGCCACACGAACATCTGCTCCGCCGCCGCGCGGGTTGGCTACTACATGTGGGCCGGGGCCGACCGCCCGAGCCCGGACTACGCCCACGCCCGGGCTACCGTTCTGGTTAGCGCTCACCTCGAGAGCGGTCACTACTTCAACCCCCACGCTCAGCGGATCATGGAGGGCAAGCACAAGGGCGGGAAGCTCATCGTCCTCGACCCGCGCTTGTCCAATACCGCCGCCCGGTCGGACGTCTGGCTGCCCACGTGGCCCGGGTCTGAGGCGTCGGTGCTGCTCTCGATCGCGAACTACCTGATCCAAAGCGGCCTCTACAATCGCGACTTCGTCCGGCAATGGGTCAACTGGGAAGAGACCCTCGAGGCCGCCGAGGCGTTCGCGGTCGATGACGACGTGAAGGCCATCGCCCGGGAAGCGCGAGAAGCCAAGGCCAGCGCCGCGGACGGCGCTTATCGCTTCGAAGACTTCGAGCGGCTCCTGAAAGCTCTCTACGACGAGTTCACGTTCGAGCGGGCCGCGAAGGAGTCGCAGGTTCCGATCGAACGCCTGGTCGAAGCGGCCGAGGCCATCGCCGCTGCCGGTACCCACGTCAGCGGGCACACCTGGCGCAGCGCGACCATGGGCAACCGCGGCGGCTGGCAAGTGGCCCGGGCGCTCTTCTTCTTGAGCGTGCTCACCGGCAGCGTATCCACGAAGGGTGGGACCGGGCTCAACAGCAACAACAAGTTCGTGCCCAAGCCGCATTCGACCCCCAAGCCCCTCGAGACGTGGAACGAGCTCCACCTGCCCCACGAGTGGCCTTTCGCGATGTACGAGATGAGCTTCCTGCTCCCGCACTTCATCGAGGAAGGGCGCGGCGACATCGATGTCTACTTCAC
>JAFDCW010000843.1 GCA_019312705.1 Deltaproteobacteria bacterium | reverse complement strand
GAGGGAGGCCTGCCCCGGGCCTATCTCAACGAATGCCAGCACCTCGCCATCCCCCTCGGCGGACGATCGGGGCGTCTGCTCACGGAGGACGGCAAGTCTCTCATCTGCCGTACCCACGGCGCCCTCTATCGGCTGACCGATGGCTTCTGCACCGAAGGCCCGTGCCTCGGCACGCACCTCGCCCCCCTCGCCCTCGAAGAGGACGAAGACGGGGTGCTCTGGATCATCGACGACGAACAAGACGCCGGGCCGGACACCCCCTGAGCCCCGACCAGTCCTATCCTGGCCAGCCCTCGACTCAGGCCGAGGGCGTCGCGGCCCCGGCGCGGGCCGCAAATGCGGCCGGCGCGGTGAGCTCGCCGACCTCGGACCAAGGCTTGTCCTCGCTGTTGACGAGGACCTCGTCGCGCGCCGTCAACACATCGACGCCGGCCTTGGTGACCAGGAGGGTGTGCTCGAACTGCGCGGAGAGCTTTCCGTCGGCGGTGACCGCGGTCCAGTCGTCTTCGAGAACTTGCACGTCGTAGGTGCCGAGGTTGAGCATCGGCTCGACGGTGAAGACCATGCCGGCCTTGAGACGCTTGCCCTTGCCGCGGGTGCCGTAGTGCGGGACCTGGGGCGGCATGTGGAACTCCCGGCCGATGCCGTGGCCCACGAAGTCGCGCACCACCGAACAACCCCGGGGCTCGGCGTAGGCTTGGATCGCCGCGCCGATGTCCTCGAGACGGGCGCCCTCTTTGATTTCCTGGATGGCGAGCTCGAGGGCCTGGCGGCAAGTCTCGGTAATGACTTTGGCTTCCTCACTCGGCTCGCCGACGTAGAACGTCGCGCTGGTATCCCCGTGGAAGCCGTGCTTCTTCGGCAAGAAGCAGGTGACGTCGACGTTGATGATGTCGCCGTCTTTCAAGACGTGCTTCGAGGACGGGATGCCATGGCAGACGACCTCGTTGATGCTCGTGCAGCAGCTCTTCGGATACCCGTGATAGTTGAGCGTCGAGGGTTTGGCGTCTTGACTGAGGGTGAAGTCGTTCACCAGCTTGTCGATGTGTTCGGTGGTCACCCCGGGCTTGATGTGCTCGCCCACCATGGAAAGGGTCTGGGCCGCCAAGCGGCAGGACGCGCGCATGCGATCGAGCATCGCCGGGGTCATGATTTCAATTCGGGCCACGAGGCGTTGGTAGTGCCTCGGGGCAAAAGACGCAACTGGTCGGGTCTCACTGGGTAGCAATCCAGCTCTGGTCGACTGACTGGGTAGCAATCCAGCTCTGGTCGACTGACGTCGCCCTGTCGCCTTCTCGCTACCCGTCGCCCTGTCGCCTTCTTGCTACCCCTCAAACGACCTTGTTGAGGAAGGTCCCCCGCCAGTACCAGCCGATGTAGCCGAGGGCGGTAACGACGTTGCCGAGGGCGATGAGCATCCAGAAGTGGGCCCGGGGGATGCGGAGGATCTCGCCGGCGTAGATCGCGACGGGGATGAGCACCATCAGGACCAGGGCGTCGACGACGAGGCTCGAGAGCGTCGCCCCGGCGCCGTTGATTGCTTGGGAGAGCACCACCGCGACGCCCACCAAACCATAGGTGAGACCTACGGTGCGGAAATACTCCCGACCGACGGCGAGGGTCGTCGGCCCATCGTCGAAGAAGCCAACGATGGAGTCGCTGTGCACGAGGTAGATCCAGACCAGCACGATCATCAAGCCGAAGTTGTAGGCTGCGGCCCACCACCCCGCGCTCTTCGCCCGGGCCACCTGGCCCGCCCCGAGGTTCATGCCGACGAAGCTCGTCGCCGCGGCGCCCCAACCCATCCCGACGAAGAGCGCCATCGTCTCGAGGCGCAGGCAGATCCCGTAGGCCGTGAGCGCGCTCTGGTCTTCTGGAGACGTGTAGATTGCGTTGACGAGGGAGATGAAGACCAGCACCGCGAGGATGCGCAGGACCAACTGGGCACTCGAAGGCCAACCGACGCGAAAGATGGTCTGCAGTTCTTGCCAGTGGGGCTTGAAGTCTCCGAAAGAAAACCCTCCGCCCCCGCCCCGCCGGGTGAGCAGGAGGACGCCGATGATGACCGGCACGGTGCGGCCGATGAGCGTGGCCCAGGCAGCCCCCTCGACACCGAGGCGCGGGATATCGAAGGCGACGGCGAAGGGCGCGGCCCAGGCGAAGACCTCGGGATAGGGTCCCTGGCCGTAGATGAGGGGCACGTTGAGGACGATGTTGAGCAAGTTGCCGCCGACCAGCAGGGCCGCCGCGCTCGTTGCATGGCCGAGGGCCCGGAGGATGGCGGTGATCTGCAGCAGGAAGAAGATGGAGAAGCCCCCGCCCATCAGGATCTGCAGGTAACCCACGGCGATGTCGGCGGCCTGGCCCTTGGCCTGCATCATCACGCGGATGACGAAGTCGGAGCCGAAGATACCGAGAAGGCCGAAGACGACCGAGAGCACGGCGACGAAGAGCAGGGACTGATGGGTCGCCCGCCGTACGCCGTCCTGGTCGCCGGCACCAACGCGGCGGGCGATGATCGCCACCGATGCCGTGGAGACGCCGTTCGACAAGATTGTCGCCACGGCGGCGACCATGCCCACCACCAACGGCAACCCGAATCGCAGCACGCCGAGGGGCACACTGCCCTCGACGAGTCGCTTCGCTGCCCGCCCTGCCCGAGTCACCCGCGAGCCTTAGCACGGGCTGTTGGGGCAAGACCGGCGACGGGGCCCGGGCCTACGGACCGACTTCCCGGAGCGCCCGCCCGCGAGACGCCGCCCCGGCCCAGTTGAAGAGGTCGAAGGCGAGCAATGCCGCGCCCTGGGCGAGGATCGCCCCTCCGACGCCGACCATCGCCGAGTCCGTGGGGCTCTCAGCGGCCCCGAATCCATAGAGCAGCGCCCCGGCGACGATGTACGCAATGTCGAGGCCCGCGTTGAGAGCGAAGAGGGTCGCGCTGCCCTCCTGGCGAGCGATCAACTCGTCACGGCGGGCAAAGAGCGCCCTCCCCCGGAGCTGGCGCGTTTGCCGGGCGTGGGCCTCGGCGGCCCCTCCGAGGTCGAGGAGGAGGAGGGACAGGCCCGCGTTGATGGCGCCCCACGAGGCCGTCGTGACGCCCGCGTAGAACCACCCATCGTCCTCGTGACCCGCGGCGGCGATGGCGATGCCGGCTCCGAAATTGGCGA
Organism: Deltaproteobacteria bacterium; assembly: GCA_019312705.1. Next base: position 976 of record JAFDCW010000843.1, on the reverse strand, counting down.
GGCCCCAGATGAGCAGGACCAGGCCCTCGGTCTTCTTGGCCTCGACGTGACCGAGGGCGAGGTCCGAGAGATCGCCGGCGAGGGCGTCATCGAAGGCCGTAAACTCGCCGGCGCCAGTTCCGTGGATGGTTTCGACGGCCCCGTGGGCGGGGCTCTGGGCCTGAACCCCGGTCGGAACCACCAAGAGCCCCAAGATCGCCAAGCTCCCCAAGTTCGCCAAGTTCGCCAAGTTCGCCAGGAGGGCCACTGCCGTGAGGGTGCGCACGGCTGAAGCATACCCCGCCAACCATTGACCGTGCCCGAGTTCGCCGCTATCTACCGGGCGCGATGCCGAACCCGAAAATCTACATCAACGTCCCGATGGACGATGCCAACCGGAAGCGGATCGAGCGCGAGGAGCATTTCTGGACGGCCCCCAAGTTGGTCCTCCTCGCCGCCACGACCCTCCTGACGGCCCTCATCGTGCTCTACGCAATGTCCAGCATGACGACCGAGACCTACTGGGACGGCTGGCTCACCCCCGCCGGCGTCGAACACGAGCTCGAGTGGGAAAACCAGGAGTAGCCAGAGGCGTGGGCTGAGCCCGCTCCCCTCGCGCCAAAACACGGCCACGCCCCTGCGTGGCCGTTCGCAATTGTGCGCTCCCCGACGTTCGAGGCCCAGACAGAGAGCGGTCGGCAACCCGGTGTTGCGGGGCCCAGAATGCTCGTGGCAACCTGCGAAGGGGTCGACGACCTTGGGAAAGAGGGGGCAATGACGACAGACATTCGGTTGAACGAGCGCATCTATGACGGCGCGAGGTTCCGGGTGTCTAGGGGCTGGGATGACGGGGCCAACCGTCCGGTCATCCTCAAGCAGCTGCGCGCGTTGCACCCAACGGCCGCCGAGGTCGCGCGCCTCGCCCGCGAGCTTTCGATCACCCGCTTCGCCGAAAACGAAGGAGTAGCGGCGGCCCACGCTCTCATCGAAGAGCAGG
>JAFDCW010000842.1 GCA_019312705.1 Deltaproteobacteria bacterium | reverse complement strand
TAGGGGTCGTACCAGCTGTCGAACATGAGCGCGCGCAGCGGGGCGTCGGGGTCGGTATTGGTGCTTGGGGCCGGCACCCGGCGCACGATGGCCTCGAGGACCTCTTTGACGCCGGCGCCGGTCTTCGCGCTCACGGCGAAGTTCTCGGTGCAGTCGAGGCCGATCACGTCTTCGACCTCGGTCACCGTTCGTTCGACGTCGGAGCTCGGCAGATCGATCTTGTTGAAGACCGGGATGATCTCGAGGTCGTTTTCGATGGCGAGGTAGACGTTGGCCAGGGTCTGGGCCTCGACCCCCTGGGTCGCGTCGACGACGAGGAGGGCGCCCTCGCAGGCCTGGAGGGACCGGCTGACTTCGTAGTTGAAGTCGACGTGGCCGGGGGTGTCGATGAGCTGGAGCTGGTACTCGAGGCCGTCTTCGGCCTTGTAGTGCAGGCGCACCGTCTGGGCCTTGATGGTGATCCCGCGCTCGCGCTCGAGGTCCATCTTGTCGAGAAACTGCTCCTTGGCCTCGCGGTTCGACAGGGCGCCGGTGATGCCGAGGATGCGGTCGGCCAGGGTGCTCTTGCCGTGGTCGATGTGCGCGATGATCGAGAAGTTTCGAATGCGCGAGATGTCGTAGGCCATCGTCGTCACGGGGAGCCCGAAGGCTCACCCCCTCTTCAAGCTGCAGGGCTCAGGGTATCGTGGGTGATTGCTCTAGCCGTTGGAACGCTTTTGCGAACCCGCGCCTTCGAGGGAGAGCTGCCCGGGGAGGGCTTCCGCGTGCAGCTCGAGCACGAGGTCGATGCCTTCGCGGATGTACACGGCGACCGGTACCTTGGTGCGCTGATGCAGAAGCTTGAGCTTCTCGTTCTGCTCCGGCGTGATGTAGATGGTCGTCGAGATCTTCTTGCGGGCCATGTCGTCGTCCGTAAGGTCGCTAAAGCTTAGGCGAAAGTCGGCGTGAAGCTACATGGCCATACTCGTACTGTCAAACGGGCCTGTAGCCCCAATTGGGGGTCACGAACCTCGACTTGTCGCTCAAGGGACGCGAGCGTATGCTCCACCTCCACCGATGCCGAATCGGGTGAGGGGACCCTGGGTGATGCAGGCTAAGCGTTCACGATCATTGATGAAGATGCTCACCGACGTCAGCGCCCTGGCGCTGGCTCTGGGCGTCCTGGGCGCCTGTGGGGGCGATACTGGGCCCTCCTCGGACACCACCCTCGAGGGCTCCCTCGGCGACGAGAGCGTGCGAGAGCAGTGCACCGGCGAGGTCCGGCAGGTCGACGTCAACAATGACGGCGTGCCCGACATCCGGCACCACTACGACGGCGACCGTCGCCGCTGCTCCGAATTCGACATGAATTTCGACGGCCAGGTCGACGTTACGCGCTTCTACGACCAGAGCGGCGAGCGCCCCCTCCGCGAGGAGCACGATTTCGACTTCGACGGCCGCACCGACCAGATCAGCTACTACGAAGGCGGCGAGCTCGTTCGTAAGGAGCTCGACACCAACTTCGACAATCGCATCGATACGTGGATGTGGTGCGCCGAGGGCCTCGTGGCCCGGGCCGAGCGCGACCGTCAGCACGTCGGCGAGGCGGACACCTGGGAGGCCTACGAAAACGGGCTCCTGAGCGAGGCCAAGTACGACGACAACAACGACGGCCGCCCCGAAAAGTGGGAGGTCTTCAACTCCGGACGCCTCATCGAGGTCCGCTACGACACCGACGGTGACGGCCGGGCCGACCGCTCCGAGGAAATCGCCGAGAGCGAAGCCGGCCCCGCCGACGAGCCCGTGAGCTGTGACGGCCGGGCCCTCGAGGCCCAAGATCAGGCCGAGGCCCCGGACCATGCCACCGATTCCGACACGCCCCCGGACGGCACCGTGCAAGACGGCACCGTGCAAGACGGCACCGTCGATAACGGCGCCGGCGCCGATGGCACCCCCTGGGCCGGCACCGAAGACGTGCCCTCGAGCGGCGGCGATGACGGTGGAGGGCAGTGATGCGGTTCGTACCCTCGATGCTCTTGGTTCTCGTCGCCCTCGCCCTCGCCGGGCCGGCCTTTGGCTGTGGCGGTGACCAGCGCGACGTAGACCGCCCCGATGGCCTTTCCGCAGAGGAAGAGCGCTCCCGTGCGATGACCGGCGGCGCCCAGCGCCCCGAGGACGCGGCCCGGTGCGTAGCCGACACGAACCTGCACGAGGTCAGCGAATACGACACCTCGGGCGACGAGTGGCCCGACGTTCGCAAGGTCTTCCTGCGCGTCGGGGACCCCCCGGCCTACCGCCTGGTGCTCATCTGCCGCGAGGCCGACCTCAACGGCGACGGCGTCAAAGACGTTGTCCGCTACTACACCAACGAGGGCCGCCCGCTCCGCGAGGAGGCGGACCGCAACCTCGATGGCCAGATGGACGAGATCATCTTCTTCGAAGATGGCCGCATCGTGCGCATCGAGCAGGACACCGCTGGCAACGGCCGTGTCGATACCAAGATCTACTACGAAGAGGGCAAGCCGATCCGCGCCGAGCGCGACATGGCCGGCCGCAGCACCGCCACCAACTGGCAGCCAGACCGCTGGGAGTACTTCGAAGACGGCCGCATGGTGCGCATGGGCAACGACATCGACGGAGACGGCCGCGTCGACCGCTGGGACCGCGACGAAGAGTGGCGC
>JAFDCW010000150.1 GCA_019312705.1 Deltaproteobacteria bacterium | reverse complement strand
ACCGCGAGCTCCGAGCCCTCGAAGTGGATGGCGAAGGAAGAGTCGAACCAGTAGTTGCCGAGGGCGACGTAGGCCCGGTCCCCGACGACGATGGCGTCCGCGGCATCGACGAGGCCGTCCATGTCGCCGGCCTTCAGGTAGGGGGAGAGATCGATGGTGCCGACGACCGCGGCCGCGCCGTCCGCGTTCGGGTTCATGATGGTAACGCTGTTGCGAGCCGCCTCGACGACGTAAGCGCGGGAGGGGCCGACTGCGGCCACGGCCTGGGGATTGATCGTGTAGGGGGCGGGGGTGCCCGCCGGGTTCAGGTCGACGGTGCGCGTGATGGCGGGCGGGGCGGCGGGGTCGATGACGTCAGCCATGCCGCGGCCTCGCTCGAGCACGTATCCCTGGCATCCGGACTGGGCGGCGACGGCGTCGGAGTCCATGAGGTCGGTCGGCGCGGGGGCGGTGTGGTCGGCGATCAGCATGCTGGTGAAGGCAGAGCCGCTGTAGTCGGCGGCGGTCGTCACAACCGCCAGGTGGGCGAGGGTCGTCTCGTCGCAGGTCGGCGGGGGTGTGCCGGTATCGGTCCCCGCATCGTCGCCCGCGTCGCTTGCGGCGTCGCTTCCGCCGTCCACGTCGGCGTCGCCGGCGCCCGAGTCGAGGCCGCCGTCGACGGCCGAGTCAGTGCCTCCATCGACACCTCCGTCGTCGTCGCCGCATCCCCCGAGGGCCGTCGCTGGGGCCAGCATCAAGGCCAGGAACAGGCCTAATCGCGCTTCTGATTTCTCCATCTCGTCCTCTTTCACGCACCTACCCGTGCGTTGATCCGCCGTCGGGCGGAGAGGCGAGTGCCCCTGGACGGAAGCGTCGTAGGGACACCGAGCCTCTTCTCCCCGAAGGTGGTCGGTTGGTGCGCGGCAGGCAGGTCTCCTGACTTCCGGTTCGTCCTCCAGCGAGCGCCTTCCCAACCGCGTTTTGCGGTCAGTGGCTCATTGCTCGCCTTCGTCTCCGGTCACAGTGGCGGGGGCCGTGCCGGTATTACACCGGCTTCCCTCTTCAGGACCCGAAGGTCCCTCTCACGAAAGTTTCGTGACCTGACGCGCTAGTTGAGTTCGTACGATTTCTGGTCTCGACGCTCCCTGTCTCGACGCCGTGATAGGCTCTCCCACGGTGCGGGTCAACTCGGCGGATCAACCGGCGGGGCTTCATACCGCGTCATTGCCTCAGGATCTGTCGCTTTGTCCATCTCCCTGCTCCTCGCACCATCGATCGGCAACGCCCGCGCCCAGGCCCGGGCCGAGCTCCTCCGGCACGCCCTCGGGGCGGCCCTCGGCGAGGACACCGATATTCAGATGGCGACGAGCTACGACGAGCTCACCCTGCGCGCCCTCGAGTCGTCCGCCGATCTCATCTGGGCGCCGCCGTCTCTCTGTGCCCGCCTCGAAGGCGCAGCCCGTGCGATGTACCGCTGTGTACGCCGTGGGCGCGGCACCTATCGGTCGGCGATCGTCGTGCGCCGGGGCGAGGTGAAGACCCTCGCTGGCCTCGTGGGCAAGCGCGCATCTTGGGTGGACCCCCTTTCCCTCGGCGGGCACCTGCTCGCGGTCGACTACCTGCGAGGCGAGGGATACCTACCGTCGCAGACGTTTACCGAGCAGGAGTTTGCGGGCTCGTACCCCGCGGCCCTCACGAACGTCGTCAACGAGCGCGCCGATGTCACGGCCGTCACGGTCCCCGACGGGGCCGAGAGGTCCGTCGCCGAGTCAATCGAGCGATTCGGCGGCACCCTTCACGCCGAGCGCCTCGTGTCCATCGCCGTGACCCGCGAGACCCCCAATGATGCGTTGGTCTTCTCGCGTTCCCTCGACGAGGGCCGCACGGCGGAGCTGATCGAGCGGGCCTTCGGCACCGAAGAGTCCCCGAAAACGCCGTCGGCGCTTTGCCTCGCCCTCGAGGCCGATGGTTTCGAAGCCGCCGACCCGAGCGACTACGAGCCAGTGAAGCATTTGCTCGAAGGCGGCACGCGGCTCACAGAGTTTCCGCCGAGCACTTGACTCGAAGGGGGATGGATGTCCATCTCCGCCCTCGCAATCGACAGTGCAAATCAGACGCCGGTTGTCGGTTTTCCGGAGGTTTCGGTATGAGTCGCAAGCTGTTCACTCTCGCTTTCTGCGTTATTCTCGTCATGGGCTTGGCGGCTTGCAGCGACCCCCCGAGGAGACGAGGGGTCGACAGCGGTGGATCGATTCCTGACGCGGGAGCGGATAGCGCGACTCCTGACACGGGTCCCGGTGCCGACTCTTCGCTGCCCACCGATTCGGGTTCCCCGCCGGTGGATTCGGGTTCTCCGCCCGTGGACTCGGGCTCGCCGCCGGTGGATTCGGGCTCGCCGCCCGTGGACTCGGGTTCCCCGCCGGTGGATTCGGGCTCGCCGCCAGTGGATTCGGGCTCACCGCCGGTCGACTCAGGCTCTCCGCCGGTAGGCTGTGACATCGGCGAGGCCTGCGACCCCACCCGCGGCTGCCGCGTGACCACCTGCTCCGCCGAGAACGCGTACGAAATTGGCGGAGTCGAAGACCCGATCAGGGGCCTCCCCGGCGGCGGCACCAGCGTATCGGCCACGTTCTGGGAAGGCGGCTACTGCACCACCATCGAGCCGATCGATTTGGGCGGCTGTGACCCGGACGTCGAAGACAGCTGCGGCGGCGTCGCCTGCGCGCGTTGTCTCTCGGCTGGCTCCGATACGATGGGCGTCGAATACAGCCTCTGTGCCAGGACCTGTGTCCCGACCCTGGCGAACAACGGCGTCTGTCGCAATGGCTACGAGTGCAGCATGACCAGCGCCGGTTGTCTCTCCGGTTGCAGCTCCGAGAACGAGTGCCGCCTGTACCGCAAAGACACCAACACGAACGGCTTCATCGACCCGTACGACGCGACGACGAACCCGGCCGGGGACCGCCTCGTATACGACGCGACGACCAACGGAACTTGCAGCTTGGCGACCTACCGTTGTCAGCATGACGGCGGCGCGGGCGTCGCCGGAGACACCTGCACCGACGACACCCAGTGCGAAGCCAACGGTGACTGCATCGCCGACGACTCCGCCAGCTCGGGTGGCTGGGACGGCGGCTACTGCACGAAGTTCGGCTGCGACGTCGCGGGGAACGATTGCGCCGGTGCGGGTAAGTGTCAGGCCCGAGGGCTCGGCGTAGCCCTCTGCACCCGGGCATGCCAGGTGGCGCGTACCACCGACGGGGACCGCTACTCGGCTTCCCGTGACTGCCGCAACGGCTACAGCTGCTTTTGGGATGGCACCAGCGGGGTCAGGCTGGGCAACGGCGCTTGCGTTCCGGGCAACTACAACACCATCCGCGCGGGGAGCGCTACGGGTCAGACCGGTGATGCCTGCGCCTCGGATGTGGACTGCAACTCGCCCTTCGGCGGCGGCCAGTGCCGCGACTTTGGTGCCGGCAACCACTGCACGCTCTTCGACTGCGGCGCGCCCGGTATGCCCGCCAACGTGTGCGGCACCGGCGCGCTCTGCGCCTCGGTTTCGGGCTCCGACACCACCCTGTGCTCCCAGACCTGCACTACTGCTGCGGGCTGTCTGCCCGGCAACGGATGCTGGGACACCTCCCCCGCGGGGATCAACACCGGCGGCGCGACGATCTGCTTCCCGGGTTGCCTCGAGCATGCTCACTGCCGCACCGGTCAGATCTGCGTCGGCGCTTCGGCCACGACGGCCGGCGAGTGCCGGTGAGGCACGCCTGCCCTCGGCGACCATGAATCAGCGGGGCCTAGGCGGGACCTAGGCGGCACCTCGTCGGCAGGTGGGCGGCTCCTAGCCCCCGGAGTCGCCGTCGATGGCCAGGGCCAACTTTCGTCGTGCGGTGTGCAGCCGTGACCAGATGGTCCCCTCGGGCACGTTCAAGACCTCCGCGATCTCCTGGTGACTCATTCCATCGAGGGCGAAGAGACCGAGGACCGTCGCGTGGGTGACCGAGAGGCTCGCGAGGGCGCGGCGCAGGTCCCTCTCGAACACCTCCGGTGCCGGTGCGCCCGCCAAATCCTCGACCGGTTCGTCGGTAGCGGCGTGTTTCCGCTGGCGGGCGCGCACCTTCGTCGCGGAGCGCACGGCAATTCGGTACGCCCACGTCGAGACGCGGCTCTCCCCTCGGAAGTGCGCCATGCCGCGGTAGATGCCCAGGAGCGTATCCTGAGTCGCATCCTCAGCGTCCGCGTGGCTAGCCGTCAAACGAAAGCAGAGCCCACGGACATTCGGCTCGAGGGCCTCTAGCAGCTCACCCAACGCCTCTTCGCGGGTGGCCCCCCGGCTCTGGTGGATCCGCTCGACGAGCGCGCGCTCCTTCGGCTCATCCATCGACGCCCTCGTTCGCGCTGTCGATGGAGAGTTCGGCGAGCTCCCGGCGAAGGCGCGGGAGGTGAACGCTATGGGCGTAGGTCAGGCCGGCAGCCATGAAGATGCCCAGTCCAATTCCGTACCACCCACTGGTGGCGTGGCCCTGCCACAGGGACTGGGCGCTTGCTGCCATTACGACGATGACGACGAGCCAGTTGAACTTCTGCTCGAGCACCTCGATCTGTTTGGTCATCTCCTCGCCGAGCGTCTCGAAGAGGTCGCCCTTTCCTTGGGCGAGACCTGCCGCGCGCTTGTCGAACTTGCGCTTCATGACGAACTCGAGGGTCATCGCGCCCAGGCTCAGCGCGACCATGAAGGCACCCAACTTGGGACCGAAGAATACAAACTGGCTGACGCAGCCGGCCGTGAGATAGGCCGCCATCAGCCAGAGTCGGCGTCGGCGTCGAGCCGTATGCGCGCGCACGACCTTCATCGCTCCTCCGGACCTCGCCGGGAGCGGCATGGTGCGCAGCGAGTCGATGAGCTGGCGCATGCGTTGGCACTCCGCGCATGCGCTCACGTGTTCGGCGAGTTCGTTCCTCTCTTGGTTAGAAAGGACCCCTGCCGCCTCTCTTTCGAGGGCTACTTGGAACTCCTCGCAGCTCGTTTGCTCGTTCGGAACAGGCATTTGGTGAGTGAGTGCCCGGCCCGAGCCAAACCTTCAGCGCCTCATGTCGCTTTTTGCACTTTTCGAGGCCGGGGCCGCGAGGTGCCCGCCACACCCGTAAACAAGTAAACCTAGCGTCCCCGTCAGTGGCCTTCGGTGCGTAGGAAGCGGACGATGTCGATGTAGAGCTGGCGGTGGTCGAAGTCGTTTCCTCGGCCTGGGGAGTCGCCGAGGAGTTGGCCGACTTCGTCGAGGTGGTCCGCGGGGACGCAGCCGAGGAAGCGGCCCCAGCGGGCGTCGACGACGCGGACCAGGCCATCGTTCGGGAAGGTATCGAGCAGGCCGCCGTCGAGGATGGCTTCGGATACGGAGAGCAGAACGTCGACGGGGTCGCGATCGTCGGCGTAGCGGTCGAGCCAGGGCGGGGCGGCGGCCGTCCTGCAGGCGCTGCCCCAGGCCCAATCGCTGACGCCCGTGAGCGAGTAATAGGCGACGTCGATGCGGTCGGTATAGTTCGTATTGAAGACGGCGGCGCCCTCGGTCGAGAACTGGCCGAGGCTGGCGACGACGCTGGTTGCCTCGCCGACTTCGTTGAAGAGGGGCGCGCCGATGGCCCGGGCGAGCTCGTCGACGAGGTTGCGCAGGCGGTCGTCGGAGACCAGGCCCAGGATGACGTCGGAGATGCGGGACCCGCGGTGGGGGGTCGCGACGGTGGTGATGGAGGCGACGAGGTCGGGGCGGTCGTGGGCCACCACCCGAGCGTCGAGGCCGCCCTGGGAGTGGCCGATGATGTTGACCTTCGCGTGGCCGGTCATGGCCAGGATGGCTTCGATGCGCTCGATGAGCTCGGCGCCGCGGACCTCCGAGGTATTGAAAGGATCGACCTCGGGGGTGAAGACCAGGGCCTCCCCGTCGATGCCGAGGGCGTCTTTCACTCCATGAAAATACGTAATGAAGCCCACTCCGGCGAAGTCCTCGAAACCGAAGAAGCCGTGGGCCAGGACGATGGGGTAGGGCGGCCCGAGGCCGAGGCTCGCGTCGCCGGCTCCGGTGTCTTGGCCGGCTCGGCCGCCGTCTCGGGGGGAGCCGACATCCGCGGGCCCACTGTCGAGCACCGTCGCGTCGACGCCGTCGCCCGCGTCGCTGGGTGATGCTTCCCCGCTGCAGCTGGCCGCTGCCAGGAGCGTCAGGGCAATCAGCGGTAGGAACGTTATCGACGGTGACTTCACTTGGGGCCCTTCTGCCGTTCTTCCTGTTCTTCTTGCTCGTCCTCTAACCCCTCCGCGGGGCCATGGATGGACAATGCGATCTCGTCGCCGTCGGTCAAGACGGCGCCATCGACCCCAAATACGTCTCGGAGCGCGGCTGGGGTCAGAACCTCCTCGACGGGCCCGTCGGCGCGCACCTTCCCGTCGGATAGGAGCACCAGGCGGTCAGCGAAGCGCGCCGCGAGGGGAAGGTCGTGCAGCGCCACGACGGCAGCGCCGCCGGCGTCTACGCGCTCGCGCACCAGGTGCATCAAGCGGTAGGCGTGGGCGAGGTCGAGGCTGGCGGTGGGCTCGTCGAGGACCAGGAGCCGGGAGCCCTGGGCGAAGGCCCGGGCGAGCACCACGCGCTGTCGTTCGCCGCCGGAGAGTTCCGGGAAGGGGCGGTCGGCGAGGGCCTCGAGGCCCGTATCCCGGAGGGCGTCGGCGACGGCGCTCCGGTCTGCGTCGCCGGCGGGCCGGAAACGTCCGAGGTGGGGCGTCCGCCCCATCGCGACCAACTCTCGGACGGTCAGCTCGAAGTCCGTCGCGAAGCCCTGGGGCACGAATGCCGCCAGTCGGGCGATATGCACCCGCGACAATGTCTCGACCGGTTCGCCGAAGAGTTCGACCGAACCGGCGCGCGGGGGCAGCAGACCAAGGAGCGTCCTCAGCAATGTGCTCTTGCCCGACCCGTTTGGCCCGGCGAGGGCGACCAACTCCCCGACCGCGGCGGTGACCGTCACGCCGTCGAGGACCGGAGTCGACGCTCCGTAGCCCTGGACCAGGTCTCGGGCCGAAATCGCAGCGTGGCTCTTGGCCCCGGCGTTCAACTCTGCCCCCGCTTCTGGTGCCGCACGAGCAGCCAGAGGAAAAACGGACCGCCGGTCAACGCCGTCACCACGCCGAGGCGCAGGTCCGAGGCCGGCGCGACCCGGCAGACGACGTCTGCCCAGACGACGAAGATGGCGCCGGTCAGGAAGCTCGCCGGCACGAGCACGCTGTGCCGGGGCCCGGTGACGAGGCGCACCATGTGGGGGACCATCAGGCCGACGAAGCCGACGATGCCCGTCACGGCGACGGTGGCGGCGGTCACCAGGGATGAGAGCAGGATCAGTGCGCGCTTCACCTTCACCACGTCGATGCCGACAGCGAGGGCGCTCTCCTCGCCGGTGATGATCGCGTCGAGATCCCGGGCGTAGGTGGCGAGCCAGAGGGACCCCCCGAGGACCACCGGGGCGGCCATCGCGACGTGGGACCAGCTGCGGCCTTCGAGGCTGCCCATCAACCACCCGAGCATGTGGCGCCCCACCTCCCACTCGGCGAGGGAGAGGGAGAGTACAAAGGAGACGAGGGCTCCGGCGATGCCCGAGACCGCGATGCCCGCGAGCAGCAGCGTCGTCACCGGTGTGCGGCCCCGGGACGTGGCGAGGGCGTAGACGAGGGTGGCGGCACCGAGGGCCCCGGCGAAGGCCGCGAAGGGCACGACGAATGTGGAGAGGCTGGCCACGCCGAGGTAGAGCGCGAGGACCGCCCCGAGGGCTGCCCCGGAGGACACGCCGATGACGCCGGGGTCGGCCATCGGGTTTCGAAAGAGTGATTGCATGACCGCGCCGGCCGTCGCGAGGCCCGCGCCGGTCGTCGCGGCGAGGACCACCCGGGGCAGGCGCACCGAGAGCAGCACCGCCCGCTGCCAAGCCGGGATGTCCGGCGTATCGGTACCGCCGAGGGCAGCGGCGATGATGGTGAACGCCCGGCCGATGCCCAGGGACGTCCCGCCCAGGGTGGTTGCCACGACCATCCTCGACGGCGCCGTCGGCGACGTGGTGGGACTCCGACAGAACGCGCTGGGAAGCGATGCGATGCACCGCACCGTTCCGAACCGCCGAGAGGCTCTCGAAGACCGGCGCGTCGGCGAAGGTCGGTGGCGGAACGACCTCTCGGCCGCGCCCGTCGGCGACGTACTCGACGACGAGGATCACATCCGGGTCGAGGGCTAGGAGGCGCTCGTCGCCGATCGTTCCGTGGCCCTCCATGCCCAGCTCCCGGGCGGCGTTGTCGGCGCCGGCGATGTCGAGGAGCTCGTCGAAGAGCGTGCCGGCCCCCGGCGTATATCCCCCCCGGTTGTAGAGCAGCACTCTGGGCCGCCTTAGGTCCAGCGTCGCGGCGCGGACGCGCTGAAGGGTCGCGTGCATGACTGCGATCACCGCCGTTGCCGCGGCTTCCCGGCCGAGCACGCCGCCGAGGGTGCGCAGGTTGTCTTCGACGCCGCGGATCGACGTGGCTGAGGCGATGGTGAGCACCGGCACCCGACTTCGGCCGAGCAAGGCCATCGCCTCGGGGCGGGTATAGGGGCCGGCGACGATGAGGTCGGGGTCCAGGGCGAGGATACGCTCGGCGTCTCCGTGGACCCGTCCTTCGATGGTCCGGGCCTCCGTCACCACATTCGAGGCTGCCGGGTCGTCGGCGAAGGTACTGAGCGCCGCCAGCTGCCCATCCGCCTCGGGCCCCAGGAGGGCGAGGAGCATTTCGTCGGCCCCGAGGGTGGCGGAGACGATGCGCGCCTGCGCGGCCCCCGGGATGGCTACCGCCACCGCCGGGGGTGCCGGGGCCTCCTCGGCCGCGCGCGCCAGGAGGGCGCTACCCCCGAGGAGCAGCACCACCCCCACGTAGAGCAGCGGACCGTCGCGCATCGGGCCCCTGTAGCACGGCCCACGGGTACCCTGCTCGTCGGCCCGCCCAGGGCCGAAAAGTTGACCCCCGGCGCCCCCCCCACCAACTCTCGGTCCATGCGCCGGAAACCCCTCTACATCGCCCTCGGAGTGTCAGTTCTATCCATCGCCGCCTTGGTGGTTTTTGCCCGGGGTCGAGCGATGGAGGCCCAGGAGCTCATCGACGGCGCCCGCGTTCGCCTCGACGCGTCCCTGACCGAGGCCCCGGAGCTCGATCGGCTTCAGGCTTCGACGGCCCTCAGCCACCTCGAACGCGCCCGGGAGCTCGGCCGTGACGACACGGAGCTTTCGGGTCTGCGCCACTACGCCCTCGCCCTGACCCATCTGTCTCGCGGCGACCTGGTCTTCTGCGAAGGAGAGCTCACCGCTTCCCGTCACGAGACCGGGTGGACCCCTCGTCTCCGGGTGCTCGCTGCGGAGGTAGCTAGGCGCCTCACCGACCTCGATGAGGCCCGGACCCATGTCGCGGCGGCCCTCGCTGCCGATGAGACCAATTCCCGGGCGCTGCTCCTGCGCGCTGACATCGCCCTCGATGAGGGCGACTACGCGGCGGCGCTCCTGGACCTCGAGGTCCTCCGTGCGGCGGAGTCCGATGCGTCCGTGGTGCGCAACCGCCTCGGCGTGGCGCTGCTCGAGCTCGGGCGCTACGAGGGTGCCCGGGCGGAACTCACCGAGGCGACGCGATTGTCGAATGCGAGCCCCGATGCCTGGATCAACCTGGGCCGCCTCGAACGCCGCGTCGGCGATTTCCGTGCGGCCTTCACCGCCTTCGATGGCGCCCTCGACATTTCCGCCGGAGATCCCGATGCCCACCTCGGCCGGGGCCTCGCCCGCGCCGCCCTCGGTGAGCTCGCCCATGCCGAGCGAGACTTTCGCCGCGCCGCTGAGCTCGCCCCGAACGATGCCGAACCCCTGCTCGCCCTCGGCGACCTGCTTCGGGACCTCGGCCGAGTCGAGGAAGGGATCGAAATCTATCGCGAAGCGATTTCCCGCGAGAGCGCGGACCCGGCGAGCTGGCTCAAGCTCGGCAACGCCCTCGTCATGAACGGAGAGCCGGCCCTCGGCGTCCGCGCCTTCACCGAAGCTCTCGACCGCGCCCCGGCGCTGCCCCCGGCGCTCAATGGCCTCGGGGCTGCGCTCATGCAGATTGGCCGGACTACCGAGGCCGAAGCGATGCTGGCCCGGGCTGCGCAGATCGACGAGGCCGACCCCAATCCCCTCATGAATCTCGCGCTCCTTCGGGAGCGAGAGGGAGACCGCGAGGGGGCCCAGAGCGCCTGGCGTGCCGCCCTCGATCGGGACCCGGGTCTGGTCGTCGCCCGCGAGCATCTCGCGCTCTGACCGCCTGCCTTTGCGGCGCCCGAACCTTCCGTGTACTTACCGCCAGCGAAGCAGAGGTGGTAGATTGCCGCCCTGATGGGCGATGCACGCTACGAGGCCATCCGTCGCCGAACGTTTCGGGCGCCCCGGGCCCTCGTCTGGGCGCTAGTAGCCGATACGAACCGCTGGGACCGCGCCTCTGGTTTGGCGCCGGGGAGCTACGAGTGGCGAGACGTCGACGGCGTCTGGAGTCGCGTCGCGAAGGCGACCGAACTCGGCTTTGCCCTCGAGTGGATCGAGCCTGCCTACCGCTGG
>JAFDCW010000841.1 GCA_019312705.1 Deltaproteobacteria bacterium | reverse complement strand
AGGGCATCCTCGAGCCGGTGATGTACCGACGGCTGCGTAAGCTCGTCACGAAGGCGCCCTGGTCGACCAAGCTCTCGATGCTCATGGCCGTCGACGGCTACCTCGACGCTGGCCTCGACAAGGCCGACTTCGACGAGCGCAAGATGGCCACCCTCGTCGCGGGCCACAACATCAACTTCAACTACCAGTACGAGAACCGCATCCAGTACGCGGAAGAGCCCGACTGGATGGACGGCATGCTCGCGCTGACGGGCCTCGACACGGACCATGCGGGTTCGATCTCCGAGGCGCTCCAGATGAAGGGGCCCGCCTACACGATGGGTTCGGCCTGTGCGAGCGGGAATCACACCCTCCGGGCCGCCATCGACGAGATTCGTTACCACGGGGTCGACGTGGCCATGGTCGTCGGCGCGGTCCTCGACTTCTCCCCGGTCGAACTGCACGCGATGGCGCTGCTCGGGGCCATCACCTTCGAGAGCTTCAACGACGACCCGGAGCACGCATCCCGTCCCTACGACACGGCGCGCGAAGGTTTCGTTCCGTCCCACGGCGGCGGCGCCCTAGTCCTCGAGGACTGGGACTCGGCGATCGCCCGCGGGGCCAAGATCTACGCTGAAATCATCGGCGTCGAGGCCAACTCCGACGGCAACCATTTGCCCTCGCCCTCCGAGGAAGGCCAGACCTTCCTGATGAAGCACCTCCTCGATGTGTGCGACCTCAAGCCTGAGCAGATCGACTACGTGAGCGCTCACGCGACCTCGACTCCCCTCGGGGACCGGACTGAGCATCAGTCGATCAAGAACGTCTTTGGCGACCACGCCAAGAAGCTCAAGATCAACGCACCGAAGTCCCTCCTCGGCCACACCTGTTGGGCCGCACCGGTCGTCGAGACCGTCGCCGTCATCCTCCAGATGCGCGCCGGCCAACTGCACCCGTCGATCAACATCGACAACCTCGACCCCGAGATCGACCTCGACGTCTGCCGCGGCGACAAGCCCATCGACCACCAGATCGAGTTCTGCCTCAAGAACTCCTTCGGCTTCGGCGGCATCAACTGCGTCAGCATTCTGCGCAATCCAACGGAGCTCAAGTGATCTATTTCATCACCGGCGGGTCCCGCGGCATCGGCGAGGCCATCGTCCTCGAGGCCATGAAGCAGGGCCACGACGTCGCCTTCACTTACCGCAGCAATCGCGAAGCGGCCGAGGCGGTAATCAAGCGCGGCGCCGATATCGCCCCGGAGCGCACCTGCAAAACCTACCAACTCGACACGCGCAGCAGCGCCGACGTCGAGGCGGTCGCCGACCGGGTCCTCGATGACTTCGAGACGGTCGATGTCGTCGTGCCCAACGCCGGCATCGCCATCAACGGCCTCGCGGCCAACATGCCCGACGAGGAGTGGCAGGAGGTCATCGACACCAACCTGACCGGGGCGTTCTTCGTCTGCCGTCAGTTCCTGCCGACGCTCATCGGCGCCCGCTTTGGCCGCATCATCCTCGTCTCTTCGATGGGACGGGCCGGCGTCAGCGGCCAGGCCGCCTACGCCGCGTCGAAGGCGGGCCTCATCGGCCTCGGCCGCACCCTCGCCAAGGAGTACGGCGCCCGGGGCATCACCACCAATACGATCGTGCCGGGCTTCATCGAGACCGACATGACGATGAACCGCATGTCCGAGGACAATCGGAAGTTCTGGCTCCAGTACTGCCCACAGAAGCGCCTCGGCACCCTCGACGAGGTGTCCAAGGTCGTCTGTTTCCTCGCCTCCGACGGAGCCGGCTTCATCAACGGCCACGCCATCAACATCGACGGCGGCCTCGACTGGGCGCCATGACCAAGGTCGGCATCGAGAAGATCCGGGTGAACCCCACCAGCCTTGCCCTGGACATGCACGAGCTGTGCGATGCCCGGGGCCATGACTGGGCGGACATCCGCGACGTGATGATGATCGCCGAGCGCGGCGTCTGCCCGCCGTGGGAAGACCAGGTCACCCTCGCGGTGAACGCGGCCCTTCCGATGCTGACCAAAGAGGACATCGAAGACATCGAGCTGCTCCTGGTCAGCAGCGAGTCCAGCGTCGACAACGAAAAGCCGATGAGCTCCTGGGTGCATCGCCACCTCGGGCTCTCGCCCCACTGCCGCAACATGGAGCTGAAGCACGCGTGTTACGCGGGCACCGGGGGCGTGAAGCTCGCCGCTCACTTCGTTCAGGCGACGGGCAAGAAGGCTCTGGTCATCAACACCGACCGCAGTCGCATGCACTTCGGCAAGCCCTACGAGTTCGTGATGGGCGCCAACGCGGCGGCGGTCCTCGTATCGACCAATCCTCGGCTCCTCGAGATCGAGACCGAGAAGTACGGGCTCTTCTCCCACGAGGTCGACGACCTGACGCGGCCGACCTCTCGGGTCGAGACCGGCAACAGCGAGACCAGCCTCTTCTCGTACATCGAGTCGCTCCACGGCGCCCTCGAGAACTACGTCGAGCGCCTCGGCGAAGACATCGACTACGACCAGTACTTCAAGAAGAACATCTATCACATCCCCTTTGGGGGCATCACCATCAACGCCCACCGCACGGCGCTCCGAGTCTTCGGCAGCGTGACCAAGTCCGTGGCGCGCGAACACTGGGAAAAGAAAACCCTCCCGTCGCTGACCTACCCGGCG
>JAFDCW010000840.1 GCA_019312705.1 Deltaproteobacteria bacterium | reverse complement strand
GATCATCGCCCGGGCCTACGACGGCGTCGAGGCGGAGAGCATCGCGTACTACCAGGAGGACCCGACGCACCCCGACGCGCCGGTCTTCGACTTCGACGAAGACGGCGCCGTCAACTACTTCGACGTCACCAACAAGATGATCGCCCAGCCGACATCGGTCGACTTCGGGGACGGGTGGGGCCCCCAGCCCTCGTGTTGGTTGCTCTATCAGACGCACACCGACTGTGCGGCGGCCGAGATCACGGTGCGGGCGTCGTTCATGCGCACCGAGGCCGACCGCGGCTACCAGCCGACGGACTATTCCGGCGACCGGCAGGAGCGTTTTGGGTACTTCGTCAACGATCGCCCCGGCTACGACCCGGAGTACGGCGTCGTCGAGCCCGCCCGCAGCTTCTTCATCAATCGCCACGACATCTGGGAGGAGAGCTACCGCCGGGACGCCGACGGCGCCCTCGGACCGTGCATGGTGGACGCGGACTGCGGCGGTGGCGGATCGGTCTGCGACGAAGCAGTCGTTCGCGGTGGCATCTCCGATACCCCGGCGTGCACCTTGCCCTACCGCGAGCGCACGGTGCGGCCCATCGCCTACCACGTCTCCGAGGCTTTCCCGGAGGAGCTCTTGGAGGACGCCCGGTGGGTCGGCGCCCAGTGGAACCAGACCTTCGTCGAGACCGTTGCCTCGCTTCGCGAGAACGAGTGCCGCGCCGCCGGGGGCGACGCGGGTGCATGCGCCGCCGAACGCGACCGGGAGGACGGCCAAACCGCCTTCGTCATCTGCGACAACCCCGTCGCGGACGGTGACCACGGGGCTTGCGGTGAGCCGGGGACCGTCGCCCGGGTGGGCGACATGCGCTACTCCCTGCTCGGCTGGGAGCCCGAGCCGGCCTTCGGCGTCCCCCTCGGTTTCGGGCCGTCGAATACCGACCCCGAGACCGGCGAAATCGTCACCGGCCAGGCATGGGTCTACGGAGCCGGGGTCGAGCAGCTCGCGAGCTACGGGCGGGACATCATCGCGCTGCTCAATGGCGACCTCGAAAGCACTGACCTCATCGCCGGCGAGAACGTCGAGCGCTGGGTTGCGAGCCTGCGCGCCCGGGACAGCGCCTCGATGCGCACCGCGGACCGCCACGTCATCGCGATGGACGGCGCTGATGCTCCCGCGGCCAACGCGGCGATGGGCTTGGACCGCCTCGGCGACCCGGACCGACGCCGCGGTCGGGCGACGCCGCGCACCCGCGGGCAGATGGCCGAGGCGATGCGTGCGGCCCGGCGCACCGTGCTGCGCGGCGACGGAGGCTTGCGCCACGACGACGGACGCACCGACGCACGATTGCACGCCCTCCGGGATACGAGCCTCGAGGCCTTGATGGCGGGGCCCCAGATGCGTTTCGCTGCGGGCATCGACCCGGCGGCGCCCCTCGACGACGCGGTCCTCGACCGGGCCTCTCCCCTGCGCCAGATGAGCCCCGCCCACCTGCGCCGGCTTCAGCGTGAAAAGCGCCGTCTCGCCGGCGAGCACTGCGTCCTGCGCGCCGAAGACTTCAGCGACCAAGGCCTCATCGGCCTCGCCCAGACGGTCCGCGACGCGGTCGAGACCGGCGACGGGACCATCGAGTGGTACGGCCGGAGCTATGATCTGCGGGCCGACGGGGGCGGCATCGACTACGACGCGGTGCGCCGGATGCTCCGGCACCCGATCTTCGCGTCGACCGCCGCCCACGAGCTCGGCCATACCCTGGGCCTGCGCCACAACTTCAGCGGCAGCTACGACTCCCTCAACTACTCGCCGCGGTACTGGGCGCTGCGCGACGACGGCTCGATGGGGCCCCGAGCCTACGATCCCATCACCTCCGCCGAGACCCAGGGGCGCATCCGCGAGTACCAGTACTCGACGGTCATGGACTACGGAAACAACTTCCTCAGCACCGATGCCCACGGCCTCGGCCACTACGACCACGCGGCGATCAAGATGGGCTACGGCGATCTCGTCGAGGTCTTCGAAGACGCCGCCAACCCGGCCGAGCTGGCCTGGGTGCACTTCTCCCAGCTCTTCGGGTGGCCCGTGGCCCTCGACTCCAACTCGTTCACCGAGACCGGCCGCGTCGAGGCCCATACCTACACGGAGATTCCTGCCCTCGCCGGGGGCATCGCCGCCCTGGAGAACCGCTCCGACGTGCCCTACGCGAGCCTGGTGGCGGATGCGACCTTGGCCCTCGAGGGCATCGATACGCCCCTTGCCGACGCGGAGGGCCGCCCGGTGGTGCCCTACCGCTTCTGCAGCGACGAGGTCGCCGACCTCATCCCCGATTGCAGCCTCTATGACGCCGGCGCCGATCAGTACGAGGTCATCCAGTCGATCCTCGACACCTACTGGAGCTATTACCTCTTCAACAACTTCCGCCGCGAGCGCCTCGGCTTCGACGTCGACTCGGTGTACTGCCGGCTTTACTGGAACTACTTCTCGAAGCTGCTCTACCAAAACCAGGACTACGTCTTCAATCGCCTCTTCCTCGACGAGATCTTCCTCGGGGACCCGACCTATGACGACTTCTACGAACGCGAAGACGGCATGGGCGCCTACACGGCGGGCATCGCCGCAGCGTTCAGCATGCTCACCCGGATCATCGCGGCTCCCGAGCCTGGGGACTACGTCGAATACGACGAC
>JAFDCW010000149.1 GCA_019312705.1 Deltaproteobacteria bacterium | reverse complement strand
AGATGACGCGATTCTGGATGACTCTTGCAGTGCTGGCCTTGGCTACGACGGCGACCACGGCCTCGGCCGATGTGCCTGAGGGCATGACCTTCGACGACGGCTTCACGTTCTTCGAGTTGGAGAACAACCGAGGACATCGAGACGGAAACCCCTTCGACGAGGGCTGGGCCCTCGAGGGCCATTTCCGGGTCTTCGGCCACACGTCGCAGCGCAGTGCTTTCAAGATGGTCATCAAGCAGGGGCGCCGAACGCTCGGCGAGACCCTCTGCGAAGTCGAGCTCGAAAACCAGAGCCCACGCGTGGCCGAGGGCCCCGAGGCCTTCCACACGACGAACTGTCGCGACCGGGACCAACGAATCACACAGACCGGCGACATCACCGTCGAGCTCTACCTGATCGACGACGATACGGACCAAGAGAGCCTCCTGCGCACCTTCCCCATCCATGTGCTCACCGCGACCCGCGTGCGCGGAACCGGGCAGCCCGACGCCCCGCACCACTACGTGGACCGCAACGGCGAGGCGATCAGCACCATCCTGCACCTGCAGCCGAATCGCGGGGAGCCCTACTACAACCCCCTCGGGAGTCGACGCCTGAACTCGTACGATGGACGCAACGCCGTCACCGTCACCGTCAACGCGCACCCCGACCGGGAACACTGGAGCATCAGCTCCCAGACGCATCTCCGGTGTTCGGTCAACGGCGAGCGCGTCGCCATCGCAGATGACCAGGTCAGGGGTACCCAGATGCGCATGGTGTACGTCGTTCACAGTCACGGCCGCGGTCGAAATCAGGAGGGCGAGACCGAGGACGTTGGCTTCCGCCAGTACGTCGTCACGCTCCCCCTCTCCTTCGACAGTTCCGTTGTCGAGCAGACTCACGAGCGCTGGTATCCCCTCGCCGAGGACCGCATCGGCGAGAGCCGCGGTGTGATCAACCGTCACCCCGGCCAGTGGGAGTGCCAGTGGAGGGAAGAGCGCACCGTGCTGCGCACGTGGCGCTGGACCGTCGGCGACGACGGCAAGATCGTGCCCCACGCCGAACAAGCCGCGGGCCTCAGCCTCGGGCCGAACGCCTTCTTCGTCGAAACCGTCATCCCCGACGGAGGCTCCGGCTACGATGTTCGCTTGCATCGGCAGTCGGTGCAGCGGAACGCTTGGTACGGCCTCGGCTGGCGCACCGACGAAGGCCGCGCCCTCGCCGGCGCCGTGCCCAATGTAGGTAGGCCTACTCCGCCCCAGCCCCGGGGCAGCGGCCGCCGCGGCCGCGGCGGCATGATGCGTCGCTAGAAACGCCGGTCGTCGTCAGACGATTTCTCGGCGTCCCTCGAAGGCGCGACCGAGGGTGATCTGGTCGGTGAACTCGAGCTCTCCGCCGTGGGGCACGCCGCTGGCGATGCGTGAGATGCGCACGCCGTGGGACTTCAGGACCTGGTTGACGTAGAGCGCCGTTGCCTCGCCTTCGACGCTCAGCGGCGTGGCGAGGACGATCTCTTCGATGCCCTCCCGCTCGATGCGGCGGCGCAAACCGTCTAGGGGAAGCTGGTCCGGCCCGATCCCGTCGAGGGGGGCGAGGAGGCCGTGAAGCACGTGGTAGCGGCCCCGGAAGGAGCCGGACTTTTCGATGGCCACGAGATCGGGCACGCGAGCGACGCAGCAGACGACGGCGCCGTCGCGGCGTGGATCGCGGCAGATGCGGCACGTCGTCTCGGCGCCGTAGTTGCCGCAGGACTCGCAGCGCACGACCCGCTCGTGGATGTGGGCGAGGGCCTCGCCGAGGGCCGCCGCGTATTCCGGCTCGGCGCCGAGCACGTGGAACGACAGGCGCGTGGCCGTGCGTTCGCCGACGCCGGGCAGACGGGCGAGGAGCTCCGTCAGCTCGGCAATCGGGTCGCTCGGGTCGCCGCGGTACACAGTCTTCCTCGTCCTAATGTCGTTCAATCGCGTCAGTCGTCGAGCGCGCCCGGAGACGCTGACTGAGGAGTACCAAAGGTACTTCGCAGGGAGGCGTCGAGGACGTAGGCCGACGAATGGCGTGAGTGAACGGCATTAGATCAGGCCCGGGATCTTGAGACCCCCGGTTACCTTCTCGAGCTCGGCGTCGACCTCTTCGCGGCTCTTCGCCAGGGCGGCGTTGGCTGCCGCGACGATGAGGTCGAGGGCCATCTCCTTGTCGTCGCCCTCGAGGAGCTTGGGGTCCATCTCGACACCGACGAGGTCGTGGGCGCCGTTGACGGTGCACTTGACCTGGTCGTTCCCGGCCGACGCCTCGAAGGTGAGCTCCTTCAGCTCTTCCTTGCGCTTTTCGATCTTGCGCTGAAGGCGGCTCGCTTGCCGCATCAACTCGCCCATTCCGCCGCGAAACTTCATCGTGGTTCTCCCTTTAGCTCAATCCAGTTCGACTTGCACTTTCACGTTTCCCGCGCCCTCGGGGAAGACCTGAAGTGCTTCTTGTACTCGGGGGTGGCGGAGGGCCTCCCGGCGCCGTTCCTCGATGCGGACGTTCCGCTCCTGGGCGCTGGCCTCGGCGACGGTCTGCCCCAGGGCCTCGGGCTCATCGATGAAGCGGATGATGACCTCGGGTAGGGCCCCGAGGACCTGCTCGGCGCTGCTGGCGATGCCCTCCTTGGACTCCCTGGCCTCGGCCTGCTTGCCGAAGAAAGAGCCGGTCGGGAACCCCACGACAATCTTCTCGCCGTCGATCTCCTGGGGCACCCCGTGTTCGAGGATGGCGGCGAGGGCCGGCCGGGCCTCCCGCAGGTGACCAACGATCTGCTCCCAGGTGGCAAGAAGGTCGCCGTTGGGCGCCGCTTTCGCGGCGGGTGGAGACGCCGCCACCGGAGGTTCGTCCGCTTCCCGGGGGCTCGCCGAGGACTCCGGGGCCTCGCGGCGGGCCGGCTCAGACTTTCGCTCCGGGGCAACTTCCGCTGAAGGCTCCGGGCTCCGGCCCGTCATCGCGGGCGCCGTCCGTTCGTTCGCCGCGGCGGGCGGCGCGCCATCTGAGCTTCCTCGAGAGGCGTTCCGGCCCTCGTTTCGGGAGCGCTCCTGCTGGGGTCCGGCGTCTTGCATGCGCCGCGACGGCCCACTCGGACGACGGTCATGGCTGCCGTGGCCGCCCTGGCCGCCCTGGGACGGGCGCCGCCCCTGGCCCCGGCCGCCGCCGCCCCCCGAGCCCCCGCCGCCGAAACTCTTCTCGATGGCGTCGAGGCGCGCGAGCAACTCTCCCACCTGCTTCAAAGGGGGGCGGGTGGCGATGCGCAACAGGCCCATTTCGAGCACCGTCCGCGGAGAGCCGGACCGGCCGACGTCTTCGACGAGCTGGGAGAGCGCGGCGAAGGCCCGCTGGAGCTCCAGCATGTCGGTGCTCTTGGCGATGGCCATCGCCTCCTCGCGCTCCTCGGCGACGAGGCCGGACAGCGTGCCGGCGTCGCCGTCGGTGACCCGGAGCACGGTGAGCTCGCGCAGATAATCAAGCAATTGCCGGGCGAAGTGCAGCATGTCGACGCCCTGGGTCGCGATCTTCTCGACGCCCCGGAGCACGTCGGCCCCGTCCCCGGAGAGCGTGGCTTTCGCTGCCATCAGGATAGCTTCACGCCCGGCGATACCGAGGGTCCGAGCGACCTCTTCGCCGCGGAGGGAGTCGCCGCCGAAGGCCACGATCTGGTCGAGGAGGGTCAGCGCGTCCCGCATCGAGCCGGCTGCTTCTCGGGCGACGATCGAGACGGCGGCGTCGTCCGCCTCGATGCCTTCTTCGCCGAGGATCGCCCGGACCCGGTCTCCGATCACCTGCTGGGGGATGAGCCGGAAGTCGTAGCACTGGCACCGCGAGCGGATGGTGATGGGAACTTTGTGGCTCTCGGTGGTCGCGAAGATGAACTTCACGTGCGAAGGCGGCTCTTCGAGGGTCTTCAGGAACGCGTTGAAGGCCCCCGCCGAGAGCATGTGCACCTCGTCGACGATCACCACCTTGAAGCGGTCGCGCGCGGGGCGGTAGGGGATCGACTCCTGGAGCCGCCGTACGTCGTCGACGCTGTTGTTCGACGCGCCGTCCATCTCCTGCACGTCCATGTCGACGCCGGCGGTGATCTCCTTGCACGGGTCGCACTCGTTGCACGGGGTGCCGGTGGGACCCAAATCGCAGTTGAGGGCCTTGGCGAGCAGGCGAGCGGTCGTCGTCTTGCCGACGCCGCGGACACCGGTGAAGAGGAACGCGTGGGCAACCCGATTTGCTTCGATGGCGTTGGCCAGGGTCCGGGCCACGTGCTCCTGACCGACGAGGTCCTCGAAGGTCTGGGGCCGGTATTTTCGCGCGAGGACGGTGTAGGTCATGGGGGGCCGGGAGCCTACCAGCGGCGCGGGCGGGATTCTACCGGCGCGGGGGATCGCGACGAGTCAGGCGGGCTTGCGCTGGAGGGATCACTGCGTTGCCGCGCCGTCGCCATGGGCTGACAGCAAGTCGGTGATCTCCATCTCGCGCTGCATCTGGCTCATGGACTGCATCTCTACCGCCTGCAGCGCTTCGAGCTCGGTGCGCAGCGCTTCGAGGTGCTCTTCGATGAGGCCCTCGACCTCCATCTCGCGCTGCATTTGGCTCATGGACTGCATATCGACGGCCCGGAGAGCTTCGAGCTCGGCCGCGAGGTCTTCGAGGCTCGCCGCGCCGTCTCCGCCGTCTTCGCCCTCGTCGTCGCCGCCAAGCTCTCCGCCCACCGCTCTGGGCACCTCGACTTGTGCGGGCGCCTCGACACCCATGATCGCCCGGCCGAGGCCGACCGAGAGCTCCGGTACGTAGGTGATCAGCATCAAGCCGATGAACATTAGGCCAATGAACGGCAGAACGCTCTGCACGACGTGGCCGACGGGCTTTTCGAAGAGCGTGCTCGCGACGAAGAGGTTCAAGCCGACCGGCGGCGTGAGGTAGCCGATCTCGAGGTTCACGATGAAGATGATGCCAAAGTGCATCGGGTCGACACCCATGGACGCGGCCATCGGCGCGAGCAGCGGCACGAAGATGAACATCGCGCTGAGGATGTCCATCATCGCCCCGACGACGAGCAGCAGGATGTTGAGCACCACCAGGAACTGCCACGGCTCGAGGTCGAGGGACTCGATCCACTCGGCGGCGGCCCGGGGGATGTTTTGCCCTTCGAGGAATTCGGCGAGGGCGAGGGCCGCGACCATGATCACCAAGAGCGAGCCGAGGAAGATGCCCGCGTCCTTGAAGATGCGTGGCACGTCGGGGAGCGTCAGGGCCCGGTGAATGTAGAGTTCGACCACCACCGCGTAGATGACGCTGATCGCCGACGCCTCGATAGCGTTGTAGATGCCGCCGTAGATGCCGCCGAGGATGAGCACCGGGAAGAGCAGAGCCCAGAAGCCGTCGACGGTCGCGCGTTTCAATTCTGCGAGGCTGAAGGGGTGCCGGGGGGTGCTGTGTTTGAGACCGTGGAAGATCGAGTAGCCCGCGAGGATCGCGCCCATGACCAGGCCCGGGCCGAAGCCCGAGGCAAAGAGTTGCTCGACCTCGATCTGCGAGCCCTGGTTGACGATCGGGTAGATGATCATCGGGATCGACGGCGGGATGAGGATGCCGAGGGAGCCCGCCGAGGTGACGAGTCCATGGCTGAAGCGCTCGGAGTAGTTGTTGGCGATCAGCGTCGGGCCCATCATCGCGCCGATAGCGACGACGGTCGCCGGGCTCGAGCCGCTGATGGCTGCGAAGAGCATGCAGGCGATGACCGCGCTGATGGCGAGGCCGCCGGGCAGCCAGCCGATGAGGGCCTTGGCGAAGTCGACGAGGCGGCGGCTGATCGCGCCCTCGCTCATGATCGCCCCGCTCATGATGAAGAGGGGGATGGCGAGCAGCGGCGGGCTGTCGGCGAGGGTCCGGATGCGCTCGATGAGCACCGAGAACTGGCTGATATCGGTGAAGCCGGCCCAGAGGAGCAGGCAGAGCACCGTCGCCATGCCGATGACCACGAAGAGCGGCTCGCCGAGGAGCGCCATCGCTAGAATCGCGGCGGCGAGCAGGCCGCCCTTGCCGAGGAAGGGCAGGGCGACGACGGCGAAGAGGACCACCGCGAAGGCGATGGGCGGGCGCTTCTGGGCCGCGGCCATCATGTGGACTGCCCCGCGTCGTCGTCACCACGGTCGTCTTCGTTCTTGCCTTCGTTCTTGCCTTGGTCCTGGTCTTCGTCCTGGGGTTCCGTCGGACCGACTACGCCCTCGGCGGCCGCGGCGAGGGCCTGGTCTTTTGGCGCCTTGCCGTAGCTGCCGCCCAGCAGTGCCGAGACCCCCGCACCGATGAAACGAATCATGGTGAGGCCAAAGGCGATGGGCACAGCGACGGTGCTGATCCAGTCGGGGATGCGCATCTGCGCCGACACGCCCCCGATGGCCCGCATGCCCACCTCTGGATCGAAAACGTAGCGGTAGCCGAGGAGCATCATGAAGGCGCAGAACGCCGCCGTCCCGAAGTAGCCGATGGCGTGGATGAAGTGAGAGGCCTTCGCTGGCAGCGCCTTGTCGAAGGCTTCCATGCGCAGGTGGCGCCCCTCGTGAGCGCAGACGCTCGCGCCGAGGAAGCCTATCCACAGGAGCAGCATCAGGCTGAGCTCCTGGGACCAGGTATAGCCCTCGGGAAAGTACGTGAGGGCGAGCCACGTGAAGAGCGGCGTCACGATCAAAGCGACGATGGCGATGCGCGGGAGCCAGCCGTCGGGTTTGTTGCGCAGGAGCGGCGCTGCCCACAGCCCGACGCCCCCGGCGTAGACGAGCAGGTAGAGGTACTTCGACGGCAGCTCGAGCATGAGCCAGCCAAAGAGTGCGACGGCCCCGGCTGTCGCGGCGGTCAGGGCGAGGTTCGCGCCCTTGAACGGGAGCAGCGGCGCGCCCTCATGGCGTTCGGCGCTCCAGAAGGCAAACCAGATGAGCCCGACCCCGAGGCCGAGGCCGAAGGTCGGGGCGATGGTCTCGTCGAGGAGAGCTCGGGCCCCGGGATCCTCTACCCCGAAGATTCGCGCCAAGATGGCGCTGACCTTGCTGTCCTGGGAAGAGAGGCGGCGGTAGACCACGTCGAGGAAGACCATCACCGCCATGGCGATGAGAGCGGTGATGACGATTGCCTCTTCGACCGCGTAGACTAGGTCGTCGATCCGCCGGAGCACGGCGAAGGGGCCCGTGGCCTGTTCTTTGGCCTTCCCCAACCGTTTGTCCCCCGCCATGGGCCGGAAGCTAATTGCTGCCGCCTTTCGCGGTCAAGGTCGGAGCGCCGCCGCGCCCTCCGGTGGCGTTCCGCGACCCGCCGTGAGAGCGTGCCTCTCGAAATCGGGGGAGATGATGATGCTGCGATTCGGTAGGACCCTTCACGCGCTGCTGGTGCTCGGCGCGGCTCTGGGAGCGGTCGGCGTGACCGGCGTAGCCCACGCATTCTGTGGATTCTACGTGAGCGGTGCGGACGCGTCGCTCTACGCCAACGCGACGATGGTCGTCATGATGCGTGACGGGACCCACACGGTCTTGTCGATGCAGAACAACTATCAGGGGCCGCCCCAGGACTTCGCGATGGTGGTTCCGGTTCCCGTCGTTCTCCAGGAAGACAACGTCAAGACGCTGCCCCGGGAGATCTTCGACCGGGTCGACTCGCTGGCGGCTCCGCGCCTCGTCGAGTACTGGGAGACCGACCCCTGCCAACCGCCGCGGCCTCCGATGGATATGCTCCGGTCCGCCATGCCCATGGCCGCGATGGCTGACGGCGCGGGCGGCGGCCCTGACCTCGGGGTGACTGTCGAGGCCGAGTTTTCGGTCGCTGAGTACGACATCGTAATCCTGAGTGCCCGGGACTCGGACGGCCTCGATACCTGGCTCCGCCAGGAGCACTACAACATCCCCGAAGGGGCCGAGCCGGTGCTGCGTCCCTACGTCGAGGCGGGAACGAAGTTCTTCGTCGCCAAGGTCGACGCCGAGCGGGTCACCTTCGAGGACGGGCGCGCGGTGCTCTCGCCGCTGCGCTTCGACTACGAGGCCCAGGAGTTCTCGCTGCCGGTGCGCCTCGGCCTGCTCAACAGCGGGGGCCAGCAGGACCTGCTCGTGCACATCCTCGCTCGCGGCCAGCGCTACGAGGTCGCCAACTACGAGAACGCGACGATCCCCACGAACCTCGTGGTCGAGGACGCGACTCGCTGGGG
>JAFDCW010000839.1 GCA_019312705.1 Deltaproteobacteria bacterium | reverse complement strand
CGTCAATCAACCGAACCTCGGCAATACCCTCGGAATCGCCCTGAGCGGCGGCACGAACCGTGCGATTCGCATCGTCGACAATGCTTTCCATGGCATGGGGGCCCGGTCTCTCCGGGTCGACGGCGCTGGCGGTTTCCTCGATGTCGCTGTTACGAACAACTCGTTTGTGCAGACGACCACCGACCCGTGCCTGGTCGCCCACGACGGAACGTTTTCGAACGTGGCCTACTCCGGCAACAGCTACTTCAGTAGTGCCGCCGCAGACGCCTGGTTCTGTGTCGACGGTGCTCGGCAGGGTGCGGCGGCCTGGGAGGCGGCGTCTGGCGAAGCTCCGGGGGCGGCGAGCGACACGGTGGCCGATGCGGGCCGCAACTTGGACCGCTATGCCGCACACCTG
The DNA here is from genome assembly GCA_019312705.1 of Deltaproteobacteria bacterium. The sequence goes on along the minus strand of JAFDCW010000839.1, from coordinate 2,271 downwards.
AGCCTAGGTGACAGCCTCGGGGATTTCGCCGCCGCGGCACGCACGCAGTCCCGCCATAGCTATCGCCCGGAACTCGACGCGACGAACGCCGCCGCCTACATCCGCGCCGGCTTCTGAACATCCCAGACCCCTCGGCATATCTCCGTGGCGGGGTTTGCGACGGTCGTCGCTTCCGGCGGCAGTGGGGGCGGCGACGAAGGCCGGGTCGAGTTGCCAGCCCCGGCGGCGGTTCATGTATTGTGCCGGGGTGCAGGTCGTGGGTCGGTTTCGTCTGGGCGCTCTCGTAGGGGAGGGCGGGACCGCGCTCGTTTACGGGGCAGAGGACGCGGCCGGCCTGAAGGTGGCCGTGAAGGTCCTGCGCCCCGAGCTCCGTCACGACGCGGCCATGGGCGAGCGCATGCGCCGCGAGGCCGAGGCCCTCGGCCGAATCGCGTGCCCCCACGTGGTGCCCTTCGTCGAGGCCGGAGAGGACCCCACGGTGGGCCCCTACGTCGCGACCGTGCGAGTCATCGCCCCGCGCCTGAGCGAAGTCCTCGCCTCCCAACCCGATGGCCTCGGCCCCGCTCGCGCGTGTCGAATCGTGTCGCAGGTCCTCGATGGCCTCGCGGCGCTGCACGACCACGGGGTCGTTCACCGAGACGTCAAACCTGACAACGTCTTCATCGAAACACGTGGCGACGGGGACCACGCGCTGCTCTTCGACCTCGGTGCCGGCGCTCTCACTGGGAGTGAACCCCTCACCGCAGCTCATCGAGTCATGGGCAGTCCGTTCTACGCGAGCCCCGAGCGCATCGCCGGGGCGCCCGCCGACGCGCGGTCGGATGTCTGGGCCGCGGGGGTGCTGCTCTACGTGTGCCTCACGGGCACCGAGCCCTTTGCCGGTGCAGATTTGAAGGAGCGTCTCGCCGCGATCTGCGACGCACCACCGACGCCCCTCGCGGCAGTCAGCCGCGGTGTGCCCACGGAGGTGGCGGCTGTCGTCGCGGCGGCCCTCGAAAAGGCGCCAGCCGCCCGCTTCGCCGATGCCCGCACCATGGCTGCGGCGCTCCGGCGCGCCGGGCGCGGACTCGGATACTAGGGCCGGGTCGGCTCAGAACGCGTAGCCGATGCCCGCAAGCTGGGCGAACTCGTGTTCGACGATGGCGCTCGTCGGGATCCACGCGTAGGTGAGTTCGAACTCCGCGACCCAGTGGTCGTCGATGATGTAGGCCAAGCCCAGGCCCCCGGTGAACCCCGCGACGAACTCGACCTCGGTGCCTTCGGCTTCGCTGCGCTCGCCGGCGAAAATCTTCCAGTTGATAGTCCCGCCGACCGCCACGTAGGGCTCGAAGTTGCCGAAGCGGAATGGGAAGATGAGCGTCAGGTCGATGGGGGTGTCAAAGCGCTCGGTATTGGCGAAGAAGGGCAGGGCGATCTCGAAGGTGAGCCGCTGTTGGATCAGGACCCGCCCAAAGGAGGGCACCAATCCGAGGAGGTGTTCGGTCTCCGGGGTCTCGTGGCCCGATGGTGATGAGGACTCCCTCGGCTGATTGACCGCGTAGAGGTGGCCCACCTTGAGGGTGACGATGTTCCAGTACTGCGTATCGGCGGACGCGGACGGGTCGTGGTCGGAGCCGTCTTGGTCGTCGGCGCGGACCGGCGTACAAACCGCTGCGGCCAGCGACAGGCCAAGGGCCGAGGCCGCCATGCGGCCGACCGCGGGCCACCGAAACGGGTGGCCCATGGATCGGGGCGCCGAAGGTGTCACCGGTCGATGCTCGAGAAATCTAGCCCCGGCGCGCTCACGCCCTCCAGCGAGAGAGACTTGCGCAGCTTCGTATGCATGCGGCTGAGCCGTGTGCGTACCGAGCCGGGGGTCATGGACAGGGATTCGGCGATTTCCGGCGCCGTCCATCCTTGGCCATCGGAGAGAAGGATGATGGTCCGGTCTCGGGGCGGAAGAGTCTGGAGTGCTTTGCCAAGCGCGTCGGCGAGTCGTCCTCGGGCCGCTAGCATTTCGGGCGTCGCGTCTTCGGAGACCAGCTCCTCGTCGGATACGTGTCGCGAAGCGTCCCGCTTCGCCCCACGGCGGAGCCGGTTGCAGGCGGTCGCTACCAGACGTACCAGCCACCGGTCGACGCGCCCGTCCCCGCGAAATCCGGGGCCGTAGCGCCACGCCGCCAAGGCCGCATCCTGGACCGCGTCGTCGGCCTCGTCGAGGGTTCGGCAATGGCGTTTGGCGGCGATCATCAGTCGATCTCCGTAACACCGCGTCACCCGATCGAGGACGTC
>JAFDCW010000838.1 GCA_019312705.1 Deltaproteobacteria bacterium | reverse complement strand
TCTCCGTGGCGCACGACGGCGGGAAACGCGCGGCAGATAGCGTCGCCCCCGATGCGCACCTCGTGATGGGCGACGCCGAAGTAGTCGACGACTTCGCGCTGGTATGCACTCTCGTCAAACTCGGGGTCGTCGAAGGCGACGCTGAAAGTGTCGAGCTTCTGGTCGGTGAAGCGCCGGACCATGCCCACGACCGCGGTCGAGTCCAGGCCGCCCGAGAGGTAGGCGCCCACGGGCACGTCGCTGCGAAAGAGACGTAGGCGTGTCGCCTCGATCAGCCGCTCTCGAAGTTCGTCGGCCTCGGCGGCGTGGTCCGATTCGTGGTCGATGCCGCGGTAGTCGAGGTCGAAGTAGGATGCCCGTCGGACCTCTCCGCCTTGCACGATGAGGTTTTCCCCAGGGGGGAGCTCCTCGATACCCTCGAAGCACGTCCGGGGTGCGACCGGGGACCAGGTCGTGAGTACCTGGTCGATGCCCACCAGGTCGAGGCGGCGAGGCACTTCGGGGTGGGCGAAGATGGCCTTCACCTCGGAGCCGAAGAGGAACGTGTGGCCCCGGCGCGCGTGATAGAGGGGTCGAATCCCCATGGGGTCCCGGGAGAGGAAGAGGCGCTGGGGGCCCTCCTCCCAAATGGCGAACGCCCACTGCCCGATGAAGTGGTTTACACATGAGGGTCCCCACTGGAGGTAGGCCGCGAGGAGCACCTCCGTGTCCGACCGGGTGTGGAATACGCGGCCCAACCCGGAGAGCTCTTCGCGGAGCTCGACGTGGTTGAAGATCTCTCCGTTGAACGTGATGTGAGCTCGCCCCGCGCGTTCACTCATGGGCTGCTGGCCACCGGCGATGTCGACGATGGACAGGCGGGCGTGGCCGAGGGCCGCGGGGCCCCGAACGAGCACGCCGCGATCGTCCGGGCCTCGATGGTGAAGCGTGCGAACCATGGCGTCGACCACGCCTCCGGGGGCCGGGCGACCATCGAGTTCGACTATGCCCGCGATGCCGCACATGGTTCAGAGCCTCCGGGACAGGGTGGGTGGCGTCGCCGACTTCTTCAACGTACACCGCGTGTAGCGATGCGCATTGCATTTTACCTGGCCGGCAGCGACCTCGGTAGGTCCGGCATCGGCATCTACGTGCGCGAGGTCCTCCCGCGCCTCGTGGCCCTCGCCGAAGAAGCCGGTGACGACCTCGTGGTCGTCGGCACCCGGGCCGAACACGAGGCCTTCTCGACGCGTGCCCTCGCCGTCGAACGGCGATTCTTGCCCGCAACGCTGGACCGTCCCGGGCCGAGCGCACTCTTTCATCTTGCGGCGGCCGGGGTCCTCGCACCTCTGCACCGCGCGGACGTGCTGCTGCTTCCTGCCGCGAACCGGCGCCTCACTGCCGTCTCTCCGGTCCCGACCGTGGCCGTGGTGCACGACCTCGCCCAGCTCGAGGTGGCGAAGAAGTACGACCCCTTGCGCATGGCCTACGTGAAGTACGCGGTCATGGGCGCGCTCCGGCGGGCGGACTCCCTGGTCACCGTGAGCGGGGCGACCCGGGACGACCTCGCGGCCGCCCTCGGCATCGATCCATCGACCATCCGAGTCGTCTTGAACGGTGTTGATACGCAGCGCTTTCACCCGATGGACCCGAGCGACCCCGCCCTCGGTGAGGTGCGTTCCGCGCACCATCTCGACCGGCCCTTCCTGCTCTACGTGAGTCGCCTCGAAGACCCGGGTAAGAATCACCTGCGTCTGGTCGATGCCTTTGCCGGAAGCGCCCTCCGGAGCACCCACGACCTCATCCTGGTCGGCGCCGATTGGGGTGCCGGCGCTGCCATCGAGTCTGCAGCCGCGGAGGCTGGGGTTTCTGACCGCGTGCGTTGGCTCGGCTTCGTCGAAGACGACCATTTGCCGCGTCTGGTGTCCTCGGCGGACGCGGTGATCATGGTGGGTCTCCGGGAGGGGTTTGGCCTGCCGGCCCTCGAGGCCATCGCGGCTGGCCGCCCGGTCTGTGCTGCGAATACCGGCGCCCTGCCCGAAGTGGTCGGCCCCTACGCTGCGCTCTGTGACCCCTACGACGTCGAGTCCATCCGCCAGGCCCTCGAGGCCGCGGCCACGGATCCGGAGCTTCACGGTCGGGTAGCCGCCGAGGGCCCGGGCTGGGCCCAGGCTCGGGGTTGGGGGGCGACGGCAGCCGGACTCTACGAGGCGTGCCGGGCGGTGGGGGATAGCCGCATTCACCGTTCTGCTCCTCCTGGTCTTTCTGGTCCTCCCGGTCCTAGTGGTCCTAGTGGTCCTAGTGGTCAGTAGGCGTTGCTCTTTGCCGCTTTGCCGAAGACCGTCATGAAGATGATCCTGAGGTCGAGGGTGAGCGCCCAACCGCGGATGTACGCGAGGTCGCACTCGACGCGCTTCTCCATCTTCTCGATCGTGTCCGTTTCGCCGCGCCATCCGTTGACCTGAGCCCAGCCGGTAATACCGGGCTTGACCTTGTGGCGCAGCATGTAGCCCGGGATGAGCCCCCGGTATTGTTCGTTGTGGGCCACCGCGTGGGGGCGCGGTCCGACGATCGACATCTTGCCGGTCAGAACGTGGAAGAACTGCGGCAGCTCGGCGAGAGAGGTGCGCCGGAGGAAGGCGCCGAGCTTGGTGACGCGAACGTCATTCTTGGTCGCTTGCACGACCTCG
>JAFDCW010000148.1 GCA_019312705.1 Deltaproteobacteria bacterium | reverse complement strand
AGCAGGTCCTTGCCCCAGACGTATTCCATCGCGATGTAGTGGGACTCACCGATCTTCCCAAGCTCGTAGATCGGCGCGATGTTTGCGTGGTTCAGCTGTCCCGAGATCTTCGCCTCATCGACGAACATCTCGATGAAGTCATCGTCCTCCGCCATCGTCGGCAGAATCCGCTTGATCGCGAGCAACTTCTCGAAGCCTTCGATGCCGAAGGACTTGGCCATGTAGACCTCGGCCATTCCGCCGATCGCGATGCGCTCGAGCAACAGGTACTTCCCAAACGGAATGACCCTCGGTCGTTTACCTTGTTGTCTGTTGCCCCCAGTGGGGCTAGGCATACCCACGTAGACCTCCAATAGTCAGGCTGCCTTCGTCGGACCGTTCGATCAATGCAGGCTTTGATATCAAGCGAATTTTTGTAGGATAGACGCGCCCCTGCTCCGACATTACCTTTCATGCGATTGGGGGCCGAGAGCCGGGGGTTGGAGCCCCCGAAACGGGCCGCTGGGGATCGTGAACCCCGAATCAAGGTCGCAGTTCGGGAGGCAGCCAGCCTTCGAGAGTCGCGGCCAGCGCCTCTCGGGAGCGCGGTGGACAGCGTATGACGAGGGTCTGAACCGCGACGGCGGCGCCAACGCCCGGCGGCCACGGGACGCCGCGTCCGCCCAGGGCGGTGACCAAGTCTGTGAGCAATGCGCCAGCGTCGGCTTCCCGGCGCAGGAGGGCCGCCGCGAGGGGGAGGCCGAAGCCGTGGGCGTCGAAGCCGTCCCCGACGGCCAGGGCCTGGAAGGCCGTTGGCGGTAGCGCCTCGCTGTCCCCCAGGTCTCGAGCCCCCCCGGGGCCCGGAGAACCGACGTGCGTGCGGCCGAGCATTGCGGCCGCCGCATAGTCCGCGGCGGCCTCGTCGACGGCCGCGATCAGTCGGCCGCCGATGGGGTCCGAGGGCCGTGATCCCGCTGCTGCCACGTGGGTCAGCTCGTGCAGCCAGATGGATGCGTCGAGGTTTGCGCCCCGACGCCCATCGACCAGCAGCGCGCCGTGCTCGATCAATGTCTCTACGCCGTCGGGCGGGTGATGGCCCCGAGGGTCGAGGTGCACGTCGACGGGGCGCCGGAGCTCCCTCGGTAATCGCCGTCGCGCCTCCTCGACCGCCACGAAGACGGCGGCCGCGGCTCCTTCACATCGAGCCACTTGCCCGGCGGTGACCACGGAATCCACCACGTGGCTGCCCACGAGCACGCGCAGCCCGCCTTGCTGGGCCTTGGCGTCGGTCCCCCCGAGACGTCGGCAACGAAGCTCGTTCTGCGTCGGTTCCCCGGAGCAACCCCCGGTTCCGGCCGCCAAGAGGACCATGACGAGTATGGGCGCGATGTGCATCAAGGAGCTGTTAAAGAAAAAGGGGACCGGCCTTCACGGCCGATCCCCGTTCTCACGGTCGACGCGAAAGCGTCGGCTACATGCCGACGCCGCCGCGGACTGCGGTGATGCCTTCGAAGGTGAGTCCTACGGAAACCGCCGTGCAGGCACCGGTCTCATCCGGCACGAGGTCGGCCTGGGCGTCGAGGACCGAGCGGGCGAGGGACTCGGGAATGGCGTCGGGGTCGATCGCGACGATGGTCATCACCGTCTCGGCGACGTCGAGAGCGCCGCCGATGATGCCGGCGGTGATGGTGTCACCGGCGATGCTGAGGCGGACCTCGGCGTCCCGGATGTTGAGCAGGAGGCCACCCTCAATCGGGAGGTTGATCTCGATGTCGATGGGGCCAGCGTTCACGCGGCCGTTGATGAGGGCGCCGCTCACCGAGACCAGGGGCTCTCCGCCCTCGAGGGACGCGGGGTCGATGTCGAAGGTCTGGTCTGGGTCGATGATCGCGTCGCCGTCGAGGTCGGCCGGCTCGTCGACGCCTGCAGGCATCTGACCAACGTAGATGTTCAGGCCGACCTCGGGGTCGTTGACGCGGTCGTTGACGCGCACGAGCTCGAAGAGGAGCAGCAGGCTGCCGTCGAGGATGTTCTCCGAGAGCGAGCCCTCGACGTCGATGGAACTACCCACGGACGAGAGGATCGGGCCGAGCTGGTTGTCGACGCCCGGCTGGTTGTCGGGGGCGGGGGAGGTGAAATCGGCGTGCAGGCAGCCGGCGGGGTCCGCGGCGTCGCTCACGAGGCCGTCGAGGTTGAAGCCGGGGACGACCGAGGGGTCACCGGTGGGGTCCGCCTGGCCGACGCCGAGCACGCTCGCGACGTAGAAGAGGGTCTCCCCGGGGCCGGCGTCTGGGATGGTCGTCGAGCTGTCCGCCGTCGACCCGTCCATCGTCGTGCCGCCATCGTCGCCACAGCCGCCGACCATCGCCGCAGCCAAGATCAGCGTAAGAGCTGCCGTTACATAATTCATCACTTACAAGCCTCCTGCCGTGAGTCCCCGGAACACCAAAGCACCCAACGGAATCGCGGTGTATCTAGCACGGCGTTCCGGCGGGATTCAAGCGGGGGCGGGAATGTAGCACGCTGCGGACTACGCGCCCGGAGTCCGCAAAACTACGAGGCAATTCCCCGTCGCAGCTAGCGTGTGAGGGTCACTTCGGCCGTGACGCTGTTGCCGCCGGCGTCGTAGGCCCGGACGGCGACGATGTGTTCTCCCGGGTCGAGGCCACTCAAGTCGAGGTCGAAACCCTCATCTCGCGTATCGAGCAGATCATCGGCGGGAAAGAACGGCCGGAACTCCCGCCCATCGATGGCGACCTCGAGCTTCGCGATCGGCCCGAGGCCGTCGACGACCCGGCCGACGACGTGATCGCCCTGGGCCCGGATGCTTTCGATACGCGGCGGATGGTTGTCTATGAGCAGAGGCTCCGACGCCCGACGATTGCGCAAGGCCACAGCCCCCGGGTTCGACAGTTCGTCGGATGCTTCGACCTCGACGACGTAGTATCCGTCGGGGAGCCCGCCCGTATCCCACTGATAGTTGGTGCTGGTGAGCTCCTCGTCTTCGCGCAGCACGGTGCGCCACCGGGTCTGGCTCTCGGCCCGGTAGCGGAGGCGGTAGCGCATGCGGTCACCGTCGGGGTTCGTGACGGCCCATTCGAGCTTCAGCTTGGCCGAGGGCACGGGCGGGTCGTCGACGCTGCGGGTGACGGTCTTGCTCTTCGTGGCCTTCTTGGCCTGGGCTCGCCCGACGCTCGAGATGCGCGCTCTCTGGTTCTGCGGAAGGTAGTGAGCCACCACCGCCAAGAGGCGGGCGTTGGGGTCTCGCGGGAAGCGCGCGCGGATCTGGAGGTAGCGAGCGCTCGCGCTGCGGATGGGCCCGGGCTGAGCCATCGCAGCCGACCATTCGCTCCAGGTCTCGTTGGGTTCTTCCGAGTTTCCCGAGCGCGTCTGGAATTGAATCGCGCCTCGGCCGCGCCAGGTCAGCTCGCCGAAGCGCGCCGCGAATGTCGCGTCGAGGACCTTGCTCGTCCAAGTCGCAGTCTGGGCCTCCTGGGCGACGATGCGATAGATGGCCGCCCCGTCGCCGGTCAAGAGGAGCGGATCGTTGCCGACCATGTCGATCGCCAGGACCTGTCGCTCGTCGACGTCGATCCAGGTCGCGGAGTCACCCGTCGGGCTCACCCGATGAACGCGCCCATCCTTGCCCGCGCCCGCGTAGATGGTCCCGTCTTCGGCGATCTGTACGCTGGTGAAATGGCCGTCGTCCTGGGAGAGGATTCGCTCGGTCCGCCCGTCGCCGTCGACCCGATAGAGTCGTCCTTTCCCGGGCCGGGGTCGGGCGCCGCCGGTCGCCTTGTTCTTGGTCCCCGTCGTCGCCGCGGGCGGCGCTGGAAACTCGTTCGCGGCGACAGCCAACACACCGTCCCGAATCGTCAGGGCAGTAACTTCGTTCCCCGGGAAGTCGTAAACCACCTCGGCACGACCGGGGCCTCGCAGGCGGACGACGACCGCGTCGTCGCTGGTTCCGGCATAGAGGGACCCGTCGTCGCCGACGGCGAGGGACATGATGTGGGCTGCGTCCGAGTCCCAGTACACCTCGGCTTGGCCGCTGGCGTCGATTGCGAAGACCTTGCCCTCGGGCCCCGTCGCAGCGAAAAGGGTGCCGTCGTGGTAGGCGAGGTCCCAGACGTGTTCGGCCCCGTCGGGGCGCGCCAACTCCTGGGTCTGTCCCTGGCCGTCGACCTGGTAGATCCTCGCCTCGGGGAGCGTGCCCGCATAGAGCCTACCGCCCCCGAACGCGAGGGACGTGACCACGAGCTGCCCGGTCTCGGCGAACTCGCTGACGTCGTCGCCGGAGAGCCGGTAGATCTTCCCGTCGTTTCCGGTCCCGACGAAGACGGAACCGCTGCCCCGGGTGAAGCTCCACGCGACGGCGGCCTCGTCGAGACCGATGCGTCGGGTGCCCACGCCGATGGTGACCGATCCGTCGGAGTGCACGGCGGTTCCGTCGAGCTCGCCGGCGGCGAGGGTGGCGGCGTCATCGAGGACGAACGAGCGCGTCGACACGGCGTCGGCTCGAGGGGCGATGAGGGCCAAGGCCACGGCGGCGACGGAGGTCGTCACGGCCAGGAGGAGTGCGCGGCGGGAGATTCTACTCATCGGTGGCGGGGGGTTTGCCGGACGCGCAGGCTGAGCCGGGCCGAGCCCGTCAGCACGCTTCCGACGTCGTGGAGTTGTCGTTCGTAGGTCACAAACGGGCGGCTGTTCTCGGTGTCGTTTTCCATCTGCAGGGTGTCGAGGGCCGAGGCCGGGAGGTCGCGGACCACGTGGCCCCCGAAGCTCAGACCCCGGGATGGCATGCGCAGGTTGATCGCGAGGGTCGTCGCCGGCAGTCGTCGACCCACCATGGCCAGTAGGTCGTCGAGGTTCCGGGCCTGGGGCTGCTCGAGGTTGACGCGGTTGCCAGGCTGGATGGTGAGTTGCACCGTTTGGCCCGCGGCGCGCATCGGGATGTCGACGGGGAACGAGCGGACCCGATCGGCTTCTCCATGGCGGCGGAGAACGACCCGGACGTAGACCCGCGACCCGGGGTCGACCTCGGCGGTGCGGGTCGCGGCGTCGACGATTTCGAAGACGTCGCGCTCGAAGCGTACGTCGATGTCGAGTTCAACGCGGCGGACCCGGGTTTCGACGAAGGGGTTCCCGTACGCGATGTCCATCAGATCGAAGAGGCGCAGGCCGCTGAGGGCGCGGGTGTCGTTGGGCCCACCGGCCATGTAGCCGACGTCTTCGATCTCGATGGGGCTCTGCCCTTCGAGTTGCACGGTAGAGCGCGCGGTGAACATCACGTCCGTGTGATCACTCGCGGTCGTCTGCATGGCGTTGGCGATGGCGCTGAAGGTGAGGACCGGGGTCAGCACGCGGTGGGACGCGACCTCGACGTTCCATTCGGTCTTGGGTGCCCCTTCGATGCCGTGGATGCGCACGCGGATGGGGATGGTTTCGGCCTGTACGCCGTGATCGATGACGATCGCCGGCTGCCGGTCGTGGATGAGCGTGCCGAGGGGGGTGCCCCCTTCGGCGATCTTGAACGACCGCGACTCGCTCGCGAGCACGTGCAGCACCCGAGCGGTGCCGGTGGGAAGCCCCGTCTCACCGGCGTTCATCATGGGGTGCCCGAAAGCTAACGTACGTTCGGCCCCGACGTGGGTCACGGTGCCGATGGGGGTGGCGTTGATGTCGCCGCGGATGAGCTGCACGGCGATGGCACCTCCATCGACGAATGCTGCGGGTGTCGCGCTCGCGGCCGGTGCTGCGGCGCCGCCCGCCTGGAGGGCGACGAGGCCGAAGGGCTCGAGGCGATCGGCGAGCAGATTGGCGATGCCGTCGGTCAGTCCACCGAGCATCACCGGCGTGCTGGCGCGGCGCATGCCCCGAGGGCCGACGACGGGGCGGGACGCCGCCGCTTGGTGGGTCCGTCCTCGGGCGTACTCGTCGAGGGCGCTAAACGCCGTGCGGTGCGTTTCACCGAAGTTCGGGCGCAGGCCGGCAAGGCGCGCAGCGGGCCTGCCGCTTCGACTCCCTTCTCGGGCTTGGGGCCGACGTCGTCCGGGAAGTGGCGTCAGGCGATCGGCTCCCGGGAACGAGTCGGGGCGCACTGGCCGGCGCATCTCGGCCATCATCGAAGCGATGGGGGTGACCCCCGCGATCGGGTCTTTGCCGAAGGGCCAGCCGTAGGCATAGGCGCCGGCCAGGCGTCCGTCGAGGTAGATGGGCGAGCCACTCATGCCCGCGACGGTGCCGGCGTGCTCGAGGGTCGGATGATCCGTGCGCACGAGGATCAGGTCCATGTTGGGCCGGAAGTTGTGCAGGACGTCGATCACCTCGACGTCGAAGCGCTCCGGCTGGGTACCCTGGAAAACCGTCAGTCCGTAACCCTGCATCCCCCGCGTGATCTCCGAGACATCGATCGTGGTCCGCGCGCGCTCCTGTCCGACCGCCGCCGCGGCGAAGAGGGCGAGCCAGGTAACGGCCAGAAGAATCAGGGGCTTACGCAAGGCGGGCAAAGCAGGGGGGAGAGTAGGGCCAGGCGCCGGTCAGCGCCAAGGTCAGAAACGCCCTAACGTCGACCGCGGCCAGCTCTCACGGCCCTCGGCGTCCGCCCTCTATTCGGCGGGCTCAGGGACGGCGGCCGGGAAGAGCCGGTGCACGAGTTCGGTGATGGCCTCGCTGCGGAACGGCTTCACCAGGGTCTCGACGACCCCGGCCACCCGGGCCGCGATGTGCAGTTCTTCGGTCGCTTCACAGGTCATCAGGACCACCGGGATCTGTGGATGCTCTTCGCGCAACCGGGTCGCGACCTCGAGGCCGTTCATGCCGGGGAGCTCCTCGTCGACCAGAATCAGGTCTACGCGCCATTGCGAGACGAGGGCCAGGGCCCCATCGCCGGAGCTGGTGCCAACGACCCGGTGTCCCTGAACCGTCAGCATTCGGGCCAGGTGCCATTGCAGGTCCGGGTCGTCCTCAATCACGAGGATTCCACCGAGGAGTGGCCCTGCCGCTTCCGCTGCCCGAGCCGCTGCCGCCACCTTCATTCGGTCCTTACTCGTCATTCGATCAATCGTGATCGTCACGAAACCCCCCCGGATTCCCTGCGATTCTCCGTAAGCTCCGGTGAACCTTGGGTCGCGCCACCCCACCCGGCTGCCTCAATCGGCACTGCCGCCTCTTTCGGGACGGCCCAATTGGGACATTTTCCGATGAGGAAAGGGGGGAAAGCGGTCTCTTTATAAACCGCGAACCGGCGCTTTGCAACGGTATTCTCCGTATTTCTGTAAAACCACGCATCTCGATGCTTGCCATCCGGGGACCAACATCCGGCTCTTCCTCCCGATTCCACGCTCTCAAATTCCGGCAAAGGGCCCTTGGCCGGCCGCGGAACCTTGGGATACGGTCCACCGCCGTGTTGCCTCCCCCTCTGCCGCAGCAAGTCGACGTCCTCGAGGTCATCCTCGAGCGCATCCCGATGGCGCGCGACGAGGGCCGCCAGCCCGTCGTGGTCTTCGACCTCGACGGCACGCTCTACGACAGCCGCCCCCGGACCCTCGCGGTGCTCGCGGAGTACGCTGACGAAGTTCGCGCCGACTACCCCGATGTCTCCGAGTGCCTCGATCAGCTCGACACCGGCCGTCTGCACTACCTGATCAGCAATACCCTCCGAGAAGTGGGCCTCACCCACGTGGACGTCGTCCGGGACATCACCAGCTTCTGGCGCGAGCGTTTCTACAGCGACGACTACCTACGTCACGACGTCCCGACCGATGGGGGACCGGAGTACGTGACCGCCTGCTACGAGTCCGGCGCTGGGGTGCTCTACCTCGGTGGCCGCGACATCCCGAGCATGCTTTTGGGCACCGTCTCGAGCCTCCGGGACCACGGTTTTCCCATCGCGGACGTCGGCGTTCAGCTCGTGCTCAAGCCCGACGCGACCCTCGGCGATGAGGCGTTCAAGCGTTCGGTAATCCCGACCCTCGGCCTCATCGGCGAAACCTTGGCGTTCTTCGACAACGAGCCGGCGAACTGCAACATCGCCCACCAGCACTTTCCCGACGCCTACGTCGCGCTCCTCGAGACGCAGCAGGTCCCCGGCGCTCCGGACCCCGACGAGACGCTGCACCACATCGTCGACTTCCGGCTGGGCTGACGGGCGTCGCCCGGAGCGGCGCTCATTCAGACTGGGCGGTTGCCGGTGGGGCGGCCTTGGCCTTGGGCTT
>JAFDCW010000147.1 GCA_019312705.1 Deltaproteobacteria bacterium | reverse complement strand
GAACACAATGAGGAGGATGGGAAAAACCCGCCGAATCACCTCATGATCGTGCCAGCAGCAGGCTTGATCGGCAATCCCCGCGTCTCCGGGTCGCCTCGGTTGATCAGCCTCATATTCCGGCCCCGGCGCCTGGCGCACCCTGTCTTCATGCAGCGACGGTTCGAGGCGCACCTCCTCGGTCTGGCCCTGGTGGCGGCCTCGCCGGGGTTGGCTTGCGGGGGTGGGCCCGGGGACACCTTCGAGGAGCTGGCCTTGCCGGTGCTGCAGAGCCGCTGTGCGTCGCCTGCCTGCCACGGGGTTTCACCCGAAGCGGGCTTCCCCACCGTCGATTGGTTGTACTTCCGTCTCGACGAGCATGGAGCCATCGCCGACGTCGACGAGGCCCGCCGAGCGGCCCTCTCCCGGGCCGTGACGACGGCGCCGCCGATGCTCTCCACGCTCATTCGGATCCCGATGCCTCGCTGGGCCGGCGGTGGGCCCCACGCCGGCGGCGCGCTCTTCAGCGGCCCCGATGACCCGGCGGCGAGGGATCTCGCCCGCTGGATCGAGACCGAGGCCGTGGGCACCGGCGGAGAGGACCTCGAGCTGACTGACCGGGAGCAGCTCTTCGCCGAGACGGTCCTCCCGGTCCTCGTGTCGCGGTGCGGATTCGGCGGATGCCACGGCCCGACCGAGCTCGCCTTCACGGCCTTTCAGGCCAAGCCCGACCGCGAGACGGGGCTCTTCGCACCCCCGGAAATTCGCCGCGCATACAAGACGGCTCGCAAGCACCTCGACCTCTGGGGAGCGAGCGCCGCCCAGTCGCGGCTCCTTCGAAAAGCCCTTGGTCCCCTCGCTGGTGGGCTGGTGCACCGGGGCGGAGACTCGTCCTTCTTCCCCGAAGCGACCTTCGAGCGCCCCCTCGACTCACCCGAGATCGAGGCCCTCCTCGCGTGGGCACAGAGTGAGCGGGAAGCCCTCGGTGTGGTGGAGGGCCAGACGCCATCGGCGATGCTCTTCGTGCGAGGCCCCGTGGCTGAGCGGGCGCCTTACCGTATCGAGCCGGGCCCCGTGGGTAGCGACCTCTTCCTCGCCGCCTATCCTCCCGTCGCGGGTGAAGAAGAGAACGTCACGGCACCCTTGCACGCCGGGCCCGCCGAGATCCGTGACCCCGCCATCTCCCACGACGGGACGAGGGTCGCCTTCGCCATGCGGCTCGAAATGGAGGAGGTCTTTTCCCTCTGGGAGCTCGACCTGGGAACTCGCGAAGCGCGCCGCGTGACGCCTGAGGGGGCGCTCGGGTCCTTCGTGCAACCCACCTACATTGCCGACGGACGTATTGCAGCAGCGTGGGACGGCCACGGCGAGGGCGGCGCCGACGGGCCCGGGGTCCCGCCGGAGATCGTCGCCGTCGACGCTCTCCGAGAGCTCGAGCGTCTGACCTGGACACCGGCGCCCGAGATGTCGCCGGCGATGCTCGCCGGCGGCAAGACCCGGGGAGAGCTGGTCTTCGGAACGCGTCGCCGGCGCAATGGGGGCGGCACCGAGGGCGTCCTCTTCCGCTTCCCCCTCTGCCACGACGTGGCCTACCACGGCGAGCCCGAGTACCACGTGCAGTACGGAGCGAGCCTCTACCCCCTCGCGCCCCTGGTAGCCCGGGACCTCCCGGACGGTCGCCAGGTGATGATCGTCCTCGGCGACACGGAGGCGGTCGACGACCGCGGCACCCTCGCCGTCCTCGACCGTTCCCTCGGGCCCGTGGTCCCGGCCGGCGCCGCGGGGGAGGTCAGCATGGGAGGATATCGGCCCGGCGTAACCTGGGTCGACCTCGAGGGTCGCTGGCGCGACCCGGCGCCGCTCCCCGATGGCACCGTCCTCGTCGCGGCGGATGACCCGGCGACTCCGGGGCAAGACGCGATCTATCTCGTCACCATCGCCGACGGCGTCCTCGGGGCCTCCCTCGAGTCCGCCGAGCTCCTGCTCTCGGCCCCGGGCGAGTCCTTCCGGTCACCGGTGCCCGTCTTCGAGCGCCCCCCGGAGGACGACGGCCACGAGTCCGTCATCGACCCCCGCCTCGACAAGGGCTACCTGGCCCTCCGCGACGTGGCCATTCTCGAGGCGATCTACGGGCGCCCCGAGCCCATGGGTGTGCGGGTCCTGAAAGAAGAGATCCACGCCATCCGGCTGCTCACCTGGGATGGCGCTCCCGCCGATCAAATCGCCTGGTACGACGACGGCGGGTCCACCGTGGGGCTCTCTGACCGCGGCCCGGCCTCGGTGCTCTTCGAGCACGAGATCCCCGAGGACCGTTCGGCGTGGCTCGAGGTCCCCGCTCGGGTGCCCATCATGCTGCAGTGGTTGGACGACCGCGGCATGGTCGTCGGCAATCAGCTCGACCGGTGGTACTTCGCCGAAGGCGCCGAGTCCGTGCCGGGGGGGACCAACGAGGAGACCTACGCTCACAACTGCACGGGCTGCCACGGTTCCATGTCGGGGCGCCCCGAGGACGCCTCGGGGCCAGCCCCGGACGCGCTCAGCTCGGCGTCGATCACGATGTCGACGCACCGCAATCGCAACCGTCGGCAACCCCTCGCACCGAGCGTGACGCCGATGGAGGGCGGCCACGTCGACTACCTCGGCACGGTCGCGCCCCTCTTCGAGGCGACCTGCGCGTCCGCCGCCTGCCACGGCGGTATCCGGCCGGCGGCGGAGCTCCCCCTCGACGGCCGCCCGGGGGATGGGCGCTTCTCCGCGGCCTACGAGGGGCTGATGACACGCTTCGTGGACCTCGGGGAGCTCCGCGCGAGGCGCAGCGCCCTCATCGAGCGCCTCACCGGCGAGGAGCTCGACGCGCCCTCGTCGGTCTCCCGCGCCTGTCCCCCCGGGGGGGCCAGTGACGACCTCGTCCGAGCGGTGAGCCGCTGGATCGAGTCCGGAGCGGCCTTCGATGCCAGTGCGCGGGAGAGTCCTTGATGCATCACCTCATCCGTTGGTCGTCCTTGTTGGCCCTGGTCGTCTCCGGCTGCACCACGGGCGGTCCCGATTCCGGGGGGTTGCCCCCGGCGCCGAGCTGCGAGGGCATGGAGCCCCTCGAACTCGGCCGGTGCATCGATACGATCACGGGCGAGGACTGCACGGGGCAGCTCGACGAAGAGCCGCGCTTCGAGTCGCTCATGGACGGTGGTCCTCTCTCCCTCGTGACGGGGCCCCAGGGCTCGTCGATGTTCGTCGTCGCCGTTCGCACCGAGGGCATCGATGGCGGCAACCCCGACCAGCCCACCGGCGTCAACAACCCCCTCGTCGAAATCACCGTCGTCGACGGGGCCGGGGAGAGCGTCGCCGTCCTCCGCCGCTACTCGGCCTTCAGCCCCGACCCGACGCGCCCCGGCAGCCTCTTCAACGGAGGCTTCTTCGTCGTGATCGACGACCTCTGCCGCCACGGCGAGGAGCTCACCGCCGTGGCGCTCCTCGAGGACGCCAATGGCGACCAGCGCTGCGGCCAGCTGACCTTCGTCGCCGACTGCGGGATCTGACCAGGCGAGCGCGGTTGCGACCGCCGGTCGCGCCCTTGCGCCCTACGCTTTGGTCTCGAGCTTCAGCGACGACGTCGCGAATCGAAGACGCAACGCCACTTGTGGTCGTGTCCCCGCTGACGTTGGCCTCCTTGAATGCCTGGGCTGGTTCGACCAGAGTCGGTGCGCTTCCCCATGGACTCGACAAACGACCCACCTTTCCCCTTCGTGGGCGCTGGCGATGTTCACTATCAAGAACGAGCCTCCGTACAATTCGTGCTGACCCGGGCCCCGTCCCCGGATGAACTGGCCTTCATCAACGAGTGCTGCCCCACCGTCTTCGAAGGCCTGAACCCGGTCTCAAACTGGGGCCGGGTGCTGATGGCGCTGCGCACCGACCACCACCTCCTCGCCGCGATCCAGGCCGCCCACGATCCGAAGCTAAGCCTCGACGAGCAGATGGCGTTAGCCGACGACGACACCTTCGAGCCGAGCGCTCCTGCACGACGCGCCTTCAACGACTCCATCGGGGGATGGCTTCGAGCGGTCCACACCCGCGTCCCGATAGCTCTCGCACTCCGGTGGCCCGACGAGGAGGCCGCCCAGTCGCCCTCCTTCGACGAGTGGCACGGCGCCAGCGGGCGCGCCGTTCTCGAGCTCTTCGCGCGCTGGGCCCGTGACGGATTCTGGTACCGCGAAGACAGTTCCGAAGAACGCTTCGTCTGGGAGATCGTCGGCCGGGTCCTGCGCCTCTACGCCCTCGAAGATCATGAAGTGCCCAGTGGTTTCACCGATCTTCTCTACCGAGGGTATTCGGGGCCACTCCCGCCGCCGGTGTAGTTTCCACAGGTTCTCCCGGGGCGCCGAACCGCCTCGGCGTTCGGGCCGCTCCGGCTACTCCGCCGCCGCCCTACGCCTTCGTCTCGAGCTTCAGCGCATCGAGTTGCGCCTTGCAGCCGACGTCGATACGTCCACCGGCGACACGGCGCGCTACGAGGCGGTCCGTAAGGGGCTCACGGAGCCCCAGGACCCAGCGCGCATCCGGCGTTTCCCGAGAGCTTCCACGGTGACCCAATAGAGCACATCACCGAAGAGCCGCCGGAGGCCGCCATCTGCGCCTCAACTAGCCCCCTGAACGGAGTGGCGCTCTGCACTGAGGTGGACCCCTTCTTTCGGACCACGCCGGGGCGCAGCTAAGGTGGAGTCTGCGGTTCGATTTATTGGGTTGGTTGAGTGCGATAGTCCAAGGGCACCAGGGCCGCAAGACGCTGGGGCTCGTGTACCCAGCCAGGTGACTGATCGGGTAGCCGTGGCGGGGTGGTGAGGGCCTGAATTTGCCCGCGTGGTGCCGAGCATGGAGTGGTACGGCGCTTGCAGCCTCGTTGGGCATGCGTTTCCGTACTTTGATAATGACCTCGCTGTTACTGCTGGCAGGGGGCTGCGTGGCGCCTGGGGTGGACGGCGTGGACCTGGCTGAAGACAAGGCAGAGTCCCACCGCTTCGAGCACGAGTGGTCCTCGCTCTATCCCCGAGAGGGCAAGCGCTACCTGCAGCTGGTGCTCACCAGCGATGGCCAGCCCATGTCGTGTGCGGGGGTTGAGGTCTTGCACGTGGGGGTCTGGGACAACATCGTCCGCCGGGTTCACGCGCGGGACGACGGCGCGGCCAGGGTGCTGCTCGAGCACGACGAGACCTACCGACTTCAGCTGGTTGCCGGCCCCGGCTTCGACGGGGACATGCCCAGCATCGAGCTCGAGCTTCCCCAGTCGGACGCGCAGGAGCAGACCGCCCTTGAGCTCGACAGACCCATCGTTGAGACCCCCAGCCCAAGCGTGAAGGTGACCCGGGGCCAGCACGCAGGCGTCATGCTCGTCGAGTGGGAAATCTCGGCCGACGTGGCCACAAACGTGCTTGGTTGCAGCGTCGTGACCCTGAAGGTCCCCGTCGCGGTTCCGGAGTCCTCACCCTGCGCGCACTGGGACGTGCATCTGTGGGCGCGTGGCGAACGCTACTTGATGGAATCCGTGCTCCCGGGTGGTCCCGCCGGCGAGACGGTCGTGATCATCGAAAACGTCGAGCTGACCCCGGGAGACTTCGAGCTCGACCTCAGCGTGAAGTACGTCTCGAACGCGGGCGCCCAGCAGGATTTCCGCGATATGGATCCCGCCACGTACTTCTCGCCCGTGGTCGCAGTGGGAACGGCGTCGGGCCAGGTGATCGAGGTCCCCCGACTCGACGCCGAGAACCTCTGTCCCGCCTTTGAGGACCGCCTCCGGGAGTGCGCTCCGGACGAGTGGGCATTGTCGATGCTACGGCAAGCGGGCCACACCTCCCTGGCCGATCGACTCGCTGGTGTTACCGCGTTTCGCAACGGCGCTGAGCGACGCGTGGCTGGAGGTGATCGCGACGCGGCCTGGGGGGCCGTCCGAGCGCTCGCCGGGGAGCTATTGCCCGAGGAAGCGGCGATGCTGCCCGAGACCACCGCCCCGGTGGTTCACTGCCTGGACGGGACGGGCATCGACGGCTCGATCATTCGCAGTTCCTTCGAGCAGTCCTGCGGCACGGTGGCCGACCACTATGCAAGGTACATGAGCCGCATCTCCTACGAGTGCGCGGCCGAGTGACCCACCGCGTCTACGAGCCTGGCCGCTGATGGGTCTCACCGGCACTCCTGGGTCAATACGAGCGCAGCTGGCAAACCCGGTGTACCCCAGAGCCTCCGGGAAACCCGGGCCGGTTCACCACGCAACACTGCCCGAACCATGATGAGGGCCGGACGGAGCGAGCCGGCGAGGCCATCGACGCTGCCGGCCGGGGCGCGAGCTACGGAATGAAGCCCTCGACCGTGCTGTCGTGCGTCACGAGGCCGTCGGATCCTCCGAACATGACCACGCGTCGTCGAGCCGCGTCGTAGACCATCGCGTGTTGGAGGCGCGCCGATGGTTCACCTCCAACCGACAGGTGGGTCCACGTCGTGCCGATCCGCTCCCAGGCCTCGCGTTGGACCGTCGACGAACGTAGACCTCCAAAGAGGACCGCGCGGCCCCGATCGGTGTCGAACGCCATCGCGTGGCGATACAGGCTCGACGCGGAATCGGTGCGTATCCACGTTGCCCCGTCGAACTCCCACGTCCCGGGGAGTGGGGACATCCCCGCCTCGCCGCCGTGGAAGACGATGCGACGTCGAACCGTGTCATACACCATCGCATGGTCGCGAACCGCTGGCGGAGACGCCGTGGGAATCACCTCGACCCACGTCGTCCCGTCGTACTCCCACGTGTCGCCGAGGATGCGGAGGCGCTCCCGCCCACCGAACAGCACGACGCGATTGCGAGCGGCGTCGTACGCCATCGCCGCCTCCTCGCGGCCCGGGGGACTCACCGGAGTGGTCACCCTCGTCCAGCTGGTCCCGTCGTACTCCCAGGTGTCGTTCATGAACGCGGCGGACCCCACGTGGCCACCGAACAGCACGACGCGATTGCGAGCGGCGTCGTACGCCATCGCGTGCTCGCGGCGCGGCCCGGGGGAGGTGGCGGGCATCCTGTCCACCCACGTCGTGCCGTCGTACTCCCATGTGTCGCCGAGATAGTTCGAGGTCGCGCCGTAGCCCCCGAACATCACAACGCGCGCTCTTGCCGAGTCATACACCATCGTGTGACTCCGCCGCGCGGGGGGCGTGGTCGTCGGTGACGCGGTAACCCACACCAAGGTGTTGCACGCACCCGCAACGCAGCCCTCACCTGCGCCACAGCCGGGCGGACACGCAACGCCACACACCGGGTCCAATCCGCACACGAGGCCCGAGCAATCCGGGACGCAGCCCGCGTCCGACGGCCCACTGTCGACTACGCCACCGTCGACTACACCACCGTCAGGAATGCCGCTGTCCGGCTCCGCTCCCGTATCGAACGGGCCGCCATCTGCGATTCCCGTATCAGGCGGATCCCCCGCGTCGAAGCCGAGGTCGGCATCCAATCCGGCATCCCGTCGCGTCCCCGCATCCACCGCACTGTCGGCGCCCACCGAAGAGTCGCCTGGCGCAGAGTCACCCGTCGCAGCGTCGAGGCCGGCGTCCGTTCTACCGTCGCCACCATCGCACCCGATTACCATCAGCGAGACTGTCAAAGTCGAGATTAGACGTTGCACGCTTGCCTCCCTGGCTCCACCACTCCATGGGATCGGGGATGACCGCGTGGGCGGGACCGGATCGCGGAGGGAACCATTCTCCGAGTGACGTCAATGTACCACCGCCGGCGCCGCGATCAGCATCCCGTGTCGCGAAGCCTGCTCCGCGGGCGCCGCTGTGCGCCCCGGTGACTACCTACCGAGGACAAATCGAAAATTGCCTCAAGGACGCCCGCGCGAATTGCGCAGCCTCCGCTTCCGGACACAAACCACGCAGTTCAACTCTACGGCCCATGCTCGAAGCATCCGGAAGCTCCGAAGAAAGCTCCCCCGGGCATGCACGCATCGCCTCGAGACGCCCCCATGCACGCTGCATTTTTGCCTCGCATTGCATCCCTTGCGAGGGAGCCGCGGTCCGGGGCGAGGCAGATTTTCACCCGTCTGAAAACCTACACCCACTCGCCCGCATCGCACACGAACTCACCGTTCTCCGCCCCTTCGGGATAGGCATTGCCCTCGTAGATGCAGGAGTCCGGGTCGATCACCCACTCGCCCGCGTCGCACACGAACTCGTCGATCGCCGCCCCATTGGGATAGGCAACAGCCTCGTAGACGCAGGAGTCCGGGTCGATCACCCACTCGCCCGCCTCGCACACGTACTCGTCGATCGCGGCCCCTTCGGGATAGGGATTGCCTTCGTAAAAGCAGGAGTCCTCGCCGCTCTTGGTTCCGGTAGAGCCCTCCGTCTCCGCAGCACATCCGCCCGCAAGCAAGAGCAGCATGGCGCAGCCACCCAACACCACCCGAAGGCCGGTGGCCACGCTCCTGGCGTCGCGACGGCTCGCTATCAGTAGCGGCCTGCGGCGGTCTTCTTGAAACCGTGAAGTCTCGTGGCTTGTCATGGAGAGAGCATACATGGTTCAGCCGCGAGGCGGTTCGCATCATCGAACTCCTAAACCTCCGCGCCGCCAACGAAAACGCAGGCGCCGTCATCGACGAGCACACCTCTGAAAGTGAATGGTGCGGTGAGCGC